>JAKITG010000129.1 GCA_021648195.1 Flavobacteriaceae bacterium
TATTCTGACTTAGTTTAATAATAATGCTAGAGCTAATAAAGAAACGACTACCAAAATCATGTTTAAATATTTTACTCCATCTTCCTTTACCATATAGTCATATATTAATTTAACCATATTCAAAATAAAAAACAGTACCAATAAGAGTTTTAGTATAAATATCATTATTCAATAATTAATGGTCTATTATATACGAAAATTAATTGAATTATCCTATTAATTACGAAAACACACCAGGTCAAACGCATTAAAAGTCAAACAAAGATAATAGATAATAGTTGTTCCAACCTGCAATTTTTCGTTTTCTTTTGATACTTTTCTTTTTTGCACTAATTTTTTCGTTAAGTAGTATTTTTAAAGAGAGTTTCAAAACAGAAGAGAAGTTTTGTGCAGCGTTTTTATATTTTTTCCTGCTTTTATCTTCTCCAAAAGACACATCTAGATGCCAATGTAAATTGTTTTCAATTTTCCAATGAGAGCGTATAGCTTTCCCTAATTTTTCTAGGTTTTTAGGAAGGCTTGATATGTAATAACGAGTCGCTTTTTGTAATATTTTTGAGGACTTAACCGGCATTATTCATTTTTACTTTTTATAGGTATTCCACGCCAAAGGCGGACAGGCTGTGATGTGCTTCGCAGTTCAGCCCCACAAATTACAGCAAGTATGGTAATGAAAATAATGTTTTCTGATGGATGTAGTTTTTTCTATCAATTCTAAAGTCAGGAATTGATTTGGAAAATAAAAATAATTTGCTTTCTGAGTTCATATTTATCTATCTGATTATCAGGTAGATATACGAATTTTTAATCGAAAAAACAAACTTAATTTATTGTTTTTTAGGTATTTAATCAAACTAAAACATAAATATTTTAATGCGTTTGACCTGAGTAAAAGGCTTTAAATCTTAATTCTGCTCAATATTTCAACGGTCTTGTATTATCCTAAAGCAACTCTTGAATAGCTTACAACTTCTAAATCACCAATAGTTTTTACATATTGAGCAACAGTTTGTTTACTGTCTTTAATAAAAGCTTGATTAACTAAAGTATTGTCTTTAAAGAAGCGTTTAATTTTACCTTGAGCAATTTTATCTAACATTGCTTCTGGTTTCCCTTCTTGACGCAATTGATCTTTTGCAATTTCAATTTCTTTTTCAATAATTGAAGCATCAACACCTTCTTCATTTAAAGCAATTGGGTTCATTGCTGCAGCCTGCATAGCAACATCTTTTGCTACAACATCAGCACCATCAATATTTGCAGATAAACCAACTATTGTTGCTATTTTATTACCTCCATGAATATAAGAACCAACAAAAGGTGCATCAATTTTTTCAAAACTTGAAAGCTCAATTTTCTCTCCAATTACACCTGTTTGTTCTATTAATTTTTCGGCAACAGTAAGTCCACCAAAATCAGCATTTAATAATTCTTCTTTTGAAGCACTATTTAGGGCTATTTTAGCCAATTCATTTGCTAGGTTAACGAAGTTGTCATTTTTTCCAACAAAATCAGTTTCACAACCTAAAACAATTACTACTCCAGAGGTTTTGTCATTATTTACAATTGCAATAGCAGCTCCTTCACTTGAATCTCTATCTGCTCTTTTGGCAGCAACTTTTTGTCCTTTTTTACGTAAAATTTCAATTGCTAAATCAAAATTACCCTCCGATTCTACTAATGCATTTTTACAATCCATCATACCAGCACCGGTGATTTTTCTTAATTTATTTACCTCAGCAGCAGTTATTTTTGCCATGTTTGTTTTGATTTATTTGTTGAATCGTTGATTTGTGTATTTATTAATAAACTTAGGTTACACAGTTTGATAATTCACTATTATACTTTATTTTTCTTTACTAGTTGTTGCTTCTTTAGTTGTTTTAATAACTTCTTTTTCAGCTTTTGGAGTTTCTTTTTCAGTTTTTGGTGTAGCAGTAGTTTCTTTAGTTTTTGTCGCTACTTCTTTCTCTTTATTACTTTTTCTTTCAGCTAAACCTTCAGCAATTGAATCTATTAAATAAGATAAGACTTTATCAATTGACCTTGAAGCATCATCATTAGATGGAATTACATAGTCAATTTCTCTAGGGTCAGAATTAGTATCTACCATTGCAAAAATTGGAATGTTTAATTTTTGTGCTTCCGCAATAGCAATATGTTCACGTTTAATATCAACAACTAAAATAGCTGCAGGTAAACGAGTCATATCTGTAATTGAACCTAAATTCTTCTCTAATTTAGCTCTTTGACGATTGATTTGTAATTTTTCTCTTTTTGATAAGGCATCAAAAGAACCATCTTTTTTCATTCTATCAATCAAAGCCATTTTCTTAACAGCTTTTCTAATAGTAACAAAATTGGTAAGCATACCTCCTGGCCATCTTTCAGTAATATAAGGCATGTTAACAGTTTCTGCTTTTTCTGCAACGATATCTTTTGCTTGTTTTTTGGTAGCTACAAAAAGTATTTTTCTACCAGAAGCTGCAATTTTTTGTAATGCATTTGTTGCATCTTCAATTTTTGCAGCAGTTTTATAAAGGTCGATAATATGAATTCCTTTGCGCTCAGTATAAATATAAGACGCCATATTAGGATTCCACTTTCTTGTTAGGTGACCAAAGTGTACACCTGCTTCAATTAATTCTTTAATTTCAATTTTTGCCATTTTATTTTTGTTTACGTTCCGTTATTTTAGCAATAATTAAGTAGCGATTTTATCAGTCTTAATTATTTGGATGCTAAACTGAAATACTAAACTTGTTTCAGTATTTCTGATTTTTTATTATTATATTAACGTTTAGAGAATTGGAATTTCTTACGCGCTTTTTTCTGACCAAATTTCTTACGCTCAACCATTCTTGGATCTCTTGTAAGTAATCCGTCAGGTTTTAATAAGGTTCTATTTTCTTCATCAAGAGCTACTAAAGCTCTTGAAATAGCTAAACGAATTGCTTCTGCTTGACCTGTAACACCTCCACCGAAAACCTTTGCTTTTATATCAAAAGTAGTTGCATTATCGGTTAAGTTTAAAGGTTGTAATATTTTATATTGTAAAGTATCAGTACTGAAATAATCTTTATAGTCCTTTTTATTTACAGTTATTTTACCCTTTCCTTTTGAAAGATATATACGAGCAACAGCAGTTTTTCTTCTTCCTATTTTGTGAATAATTTCCATATTACTTGATATCGTTTACGTTAATAGTTTTTGGATTTTGTGCTTGTTGAGTATGCTCACCACCAGTATAAACATATAAATTTCTAAACAATGCACTTCCCAATTTGTTTTTTGGTAACATACCTTTTACAGCTTTTTCTACAAGACGAATTGGATCTTTTCCAAATAATTCGGTTGCAGTAAGCGTTCTTTGTCCTCCTGGATAACCTGTATGACGAATATAAGTTTTGTCATCCCATTTCTTTCCAGTTAAAATAATTTTTTCAGCGTTGATAACTACTACATTATCTCCACAATCAACATGCGGAGTAAAATTAGTTTTGTGCTTACCTCTAATTAGCTTTGCTATTTTAGAAGCGAGACGACCCAACGTTTGACCGTCTGCATCAACCAAAACCCATTCTTTATTAACGGTATTTTTATTAGCTGATACTGTTTTGTAACTTAATGTGTTCACAATTAAATTTTTTGTTATAATTAAACTTTTAATTTTTCCTTACTTCTAAGGGTTTGCAAAAGTACAACTAATTCTTTATTTAGCAAATAAGATTTTAGAGTTATTTTGTAATAAAAAGTAACTGTTCAGCGTTTTTTTAAAAAAACCCTCTCAAGAGAGGAATATTGGTGTTTGTTTTCTTTATTTTTTATTCCATTTGTTCTAATTTTACTATCGGCTGAACAATTACAAGAAAAAATAAAGAAAATAATCCCCATCATTCTTTATGTGGGTTTTCAAAAAATTTAACCCGTATTATTCACATGTTAAGACCGTTGCAAAAGCTCTTTTAACAAAGAAGTACGACGCTCGATAAAAATTTAACTCGCAGTAAATTTTTGTTTATGAGGACTTAAATTTTTTAGAGAAGGAAGTAAGCTTTAAATCTTAATTTTACTCAATATTGCAACGGTTTTATGTTTTCGTTATGAAAAGTAAAATAGTTTTATTGCTAAAAAAAGAGTGAAGGTGGGCTCTAAATTTTCACCAACTCAAAAGCCGTTTTAGAAGCCTCACAAACTGAGCATTCATACTCAGAAGGAATATCTTTAAAAGATGTACCTGGTTTAATATTAAAGTTATTATCTCCAAATTCAGCATCATAAATCGTTAGGCAGTATGTACATTGATATACTTCTTTTTCAATTTCTTCTTTTTTATCTGTTTCAATAGGCACTTCGTTTTCTTCACCTAAATGTTCAAAATAAAGCTTACTTAGCTCCATTAATAATCCTGGCAATTCAATTTTATCTACATCTTGAGCATAGACCAAATATTTTTGAGTATTCGGATTGAATTTTTCACAATAGAGCACATTGTACGTAGGCCTTACATCAAAAAATTTCACAATATTTGGTGATGTATTTTTTTCGACTACTATAGAAGTGAAATATATTTTATTTTGATCTTTATTTGCAATACCAAAGGTCAATCCATAGGTACTAATATCATTTTGATTAAAATTATGTACAATAAATTTTTTGAGTGCTAAAGCTTCTTCATCATGAACTGGTAAATGCCAATTTAATTCTAATAATGAATGACGGATATTAATACCAGATTTACCAAGTAACTTTTCTAAAGCTAATTTACTTTCACTTGGAATCCCTTTTACAATAAAAGACTTCCATGGTGTAATACAAATTTTACCCACTTTGTTATCTAAACAGAAATCGCAAAAATCATTTAAGAAATTTAAATAGTATTTGTTATCCCTCCAATATAAACCTAACCAATATTCATTAATACCCATTCTGTTCATTCCTTCGTAATACGGAAAAGGCTTAAAGTCAACCTTTAATTTGGTTTCTATTGTTCTGCTATTGGTTTCAATTTGATTGTTAACAAGCATAAATAATTCTTCTACATCATCGGCATCTTTATAAATAATCTCTATTTCTTTAGCAACTTTAGCAATATCCCAACTATAAATAAGTACAGGAAAATAAACGGGTTTACTCCAATGTGGTAACCTGATATTTAAATACCAATAATCTTCGTTCGGTGAAGTAATAAAATTTAATTGCCCATTAAATAAAGGTAAAAATTGCTGTTGAGCATCAGAAATATTAATTTTTAATTTGGGCTGATATTTAAAACTTTCTAAAATATATAAATATGTAGCACTACTCAACCAAGAAGTAGATTGAAAAATATCGGCAGAAACATAAGAACAAACAATATTTTGATAAGTAGGGTTTGAAATCATACCTGTACTTAAATCCTGAAATTGATAATCAATTTCAGGATTTAATTTGTGTTCTGGAAAGATAATATCTTGCCGAGATCCGAAATGAATTGTATCTAAACCTAGTGCCTTTGCATAACTAATAATTTGTTTTAACTCACTTGGAGATAATACACCACCTTTTATAAAAATTCTTTTTAAATCTACCATAATTAAATAGTTGCTAGTTTTTTACGTAATGTATTTTGAAAAATTTCTAACACTTCAGGTTTACAACTGCCACAACCCATACCTGCGCCAGTAGTTTTACATAGTTCGGTATAATTTATACATCCTGAATTGATCACATCTTCTAAATTTCCAATTCCAATTTGACTACAAGAGCAGATTAACTTCCCTTTAACAGAGATAAATTCTTCATTTGATCGTAGTAATTCTTCTCTTTTTTCACCGAGTTCAATTTTATCTTCAATTAGGATTTTAAACTCAGCAAATTCTTTTTTATCGCCTAATAAAACTGCACCAATTAATCGATCATTTTTAATAATACATTTTTTATAATAATGTTTGTGCATATCCATAAAAATAACTTCTTCATATGAGGTGTCTTTCTCAGGAAACTGTACAAGTCCAATACTGCAAAGATGTAAATCTTTAAATTTTAAAATATTCATCAATACAGAGCCTATGTAAACACTATTTAAATCGCCTAATATAAAATTAACGGCAACATTTGCTTGTTGTTCTGCTGCACAGGTAATTCCATATAAAAAATTATCAAACTCTTCAATTTCAACCACACCAACAATATTACGGTCACTAGGTTG
>JAKITG010000130.1 GCA_021648195.1 Flavobacteriaceae bacterium
TTCTTTTGCACACTAACAGTGTTAAAAATACTCACTTTAGCTAAGGCTATACCTGCGTTTTTTGCCTCGTTATTGCACAAAATAACGTCGCCAATTCTGTAAACTTTATTTTGTAACAGACCCTTAGCTTTGTTGTTTTCATATTCAGGATTATTGAAATAAGGTAATATTGCCAAAAATAATTGGTATTATTTCTCATTGAAAAACTACCGTCTTTGACGGTGGTTATTTTTTACTCTAGCCTCGAATTTGACCAAAATATGACCTTTTGCAACGGTCTTATATTATTTCATATTTTTGTTCTTAAAACTTTTATAGTTGTTAAAATTTAAGAATGATTACTTATAAATACTATCATTACTTGTAATGGTGTCTTTCATCAATAAATTTAGGTTAGGAGAACTAATAACTTCATCAATAAATTTATTCACTTCGCTATTTAAAACTTCTTTATTTATAATATTATTAATTTTTGCATTTAAAGCAAAATAGGCATCCAAAATCTCTTTATTTTCCTTTTGCACTTCTAATTCGCTAATATTATTTATAATTGCCATATCTGTAAGTCGTAATGTTTCATTATGCAAAACATTTAATCTAATTTTGATGGATGGTATTATAAATTTATCAACTCGTATTGAATCCTTTAGTTGCCGAGCCAATTGTGATAACTCATTGGCATGAAATAAAGCATCTGTCGATGAAATATTATAATATTGCCTTATAAATTCATCAATTTTTTGATATTCCTTCCAATTTTCTACTACTTTTTTTGCTTTAGAATGAAGTTTTATTTCGTTGTAAATTACTTTGTCTTTAGTAGGTAAAATTGTATCTTTTACTGTTTGTAATTCTTTTTTAGATGTGGTTCTACCACAAGAAAATATAATTATTAAAAGAGAAATCAATAAAACATATTTTATTTTCATATCAAATTTATCATTTAAAAATTCAAAAATAAGGAATATTTATAAAGTAACTTCAATTGATTTTTGAATTGATAAATTTGTTCAATATTTCAGTACCTTTGTCGTACTCAAAATAAAATAAAAATGACATCAAAAATTCTTATTATTGGCTCTAGTGGTCAAATTGGAACAGAACTTGTTTTAAAGTTGCGTCAAATACATGGAAATGAAAATATAATTGCTTCTGATGTAAGGGTAGGAAATTATGAGGTGATGAAGTCTGGAGTTTTTGAAATATTAGATGCAACAAAAAAAGATGATATTTTAAAAATTATTAAAAAACATCATATAAAGCAGGTCTATTTAATGGTAGCAATGCTTTCAGCTATAGCTGAAAAAATTCCAAAAAGAGCTTGGGAATTGAACATGAACACTCTTTTCAATGTACTTGATTTGGCAAAAGATGGGTTTATTGATAAAGTATTTTGGCCAAGTTCTATTGCAATTTTTGGACCTTCATCTCCAAAAAAAGACACACCACAACATACCATTATGGATCCTACAACTGTTTATGGGATTAGTAAATTGGCTGGAGAAAACTGGTGTAATTATTACCATAATAAATTTGGAGTAGATATTCGTAGCATAAGATACCCTGGAATTATAAGTTATAAAACCATTCCTGGCGGAGGAACAACTGATTATGCTGTTGAAATTTTTCATGAAGCTATTAAAAACAAAACCTACAAAAGTTTTTTAAGTGAGGATACTATATTACCTATGATGTATATGGATGATGCAATTGATGCAACTATTAAATTGATGAAAAATAAAAATATCCCCAAATATGAATCATATAATATTGCAGCAATGAATTTTTCTCCAAAAGAATTATCTACAGCTATTCAAAAATACATTCCAGATTTCACAATTACCTATAAAGATGATTCTAGGCAAGAAATAGCAAATACTTGGCCTCAAAGTATTGATGATAATCAAGCAAAAAAAGATTGGAATTGGAAATCAAAAGTTAGCTTAGACCAACTGGTAAAATCAATGTTAAATGGTTTAAATTATAACGTTTAGTCAGGTTTATAATTTTTACTCAATAAATAATTCATTAAAATAGAATATGAAAGAATTAATTCAAAATAGCATTAAAAAAGCTAAAAGTTATATTGAATATAAAAAATTGATTTCAGATTTAATAAAAGAAGGTAAATCAACTGGAATAAATCAAAATGATGAATTACTTAACTACACAAAGTTAAATGAGAAAAGAATGAAACGTTTGGATAAAAAAACTAAACTTTCGGAAACTGCAATACTAAAATCTCAAAAAATTGAAAAAAATTTCACTTGGCTAATTTTGACAGAAAGTTGGTGTGGAGATGCTGCACATACATTACCTGTATTAAATAAATTTGCAGAAGCTAATTCGAAAATAGATTTGAAAGTTGTATTTAGAGATGAGAACGATGATTTAATGAATCAATTTTTAACCCATGGTTCTAAATCAATTCCTAAATTAATAGTGATTGATAAGAAATCAAATACAGTTGTAAATTCTTGGGGACCACGATCAAAAAAAGCAACTAACTTACTTAATGAATATAAGGAAAAGAACGGGAAAATTGATACTCACATCAAAAAAGAACTACAATACTGGTATAATAATGATAAAGGAAAAAGTATTGAAAATGATATTGTTGAATTTTTAGATATTATGAGATAAACACAACTATATATGCTAGTAGATTTTAATACCTTACCTGAAACATCAAAAATTTATATTTATCCTTCAAACAGGAAATTCTATCCAAATGAGTTTCCTATTATTGAAGAAAAAATTAAAACTTTATTACATGAATTTGAGGCAAGTAATTTATTTTTTGAAATAAAATACAATCGTTTTATTTTAATCTTTATTTCGGATGAAACACCTTTATCTATGGAACAGAATGATTTATTAATTTCATTCATTTTTTCATTAGAAAAAGAATTTGACATTTCGCTAATGGATAAAGTTAATGTATGTTTCAAACAAGGTAAATATGTTCAATTAAAAGAAATTTTAGATTTCAAAAAGTTGATTAAAAACAAAGGTGTTTCTAAAAACACCATCGTTTTTAATAATTTAATTCACACCAAAGAAGAATTTGAATGTTGCTGGGAAACACCTGCTATAAATAGCTGGATCTCTCATTTTTTCTAAAATTTTATCTGAGGATATTTTTGAATTATAGCATCAATTTTTCTGTTCAATTGAGATAAAAACTGCTGATGCTCCTCTGATTTAACATTAAAAGGTTTATGCGACAACCCTTTTTGAATAGCATCAATTTCATTCATCAAGTCAAATGATTTTTTATTAATCCATGTGTTTTTAAACTGTTGCCAAATATAATTGATAGCAGTTTCATTAGGATGTAGCATATCGTTTTTATAAAATCGATAATCACGTAAATCATCAATCATAATTTCATAGGACGCAAAATAGTGAGTTTTATTTATAGGATCAACAATTTGATGAATTGCTGAAATTAAGTGCGCTTTACTCAAAGAATTTTCAGTAAAACCATCATTTAAATGACGTACAGGTGAAACCGTAAATATAATTTCAACTTTTTTATTAATACTTTTTATTAAACTAATAATTGCTTCAATACTTTGTGCAATTTCATCTACGGCGAGAAGCTCTTTTAAGAATTTTTTTTGTAAAATTTTATGACAATTGGCAACAATAGTATCTGTTTCAATAAATCGATAAACCCAAGCTGTACCTAAAGTGATAATAATATGAGTTGATTCGTTTATCTGTTTATTTGTTAGTTTGATTACTGAATTTAGTTGCTGTAATAAAACTACTTTTGATGTGTTGCTTAATCTAGAATGCGCATCAAAACAATGCCATTGTTCTTTGTGAAAAAAGAGATTTTTTTCGGTATATTTTTTCTGATTAATTGCATTTGTGATGAGATTTTCGATTGCTATTGGGTGAAATAATATTCCGAAAGGATTTATGATATTATCAAATTTAAAATAATCAAGTCTATTTCCAATACTTTCAGTAAAACAAGAACCAAATAACAAAACTTTCGAATGATGATCAATTTGAAATTGTGTTTTTTTAACTGGAATTTGTGTTCTAAAAATCATACTTATTTTATTGCAAAAATTCTTTCGATTTTATTAAAGCTTGCTTAATTCCACTAGGGGTTTTACCTCCAGCAGTTGCAAAAAATTCTTGTCCGCCACCGCCACCTTGAATTAATTTACTCAATTCTTTAACAATCATCCCTGCATTCAATTTTTTTTCTTGTGTCAAATTTTTTGATATATATATGGTTAAAAATGCTTTACCATTAAGACTTGCTCCGTTTATAAAAAATAAATTTTCTACTTTATTACCTATTTCAAATGCTAAACTTTTAATCGTATTAGCATCCATATTGGTTTGAGATGCTAAAAAATTAACACCATTAATAAGCTCAACACTTTTAATTAAATCATCTTTTAATGAAGATGATTTGGCTTTTAAAAGTTGAGCTACTTCTTTTTTTAATTTTGTATTTTCATCTTGTAATTGTTCAATTACTTTTACAGGATTTTGTGTATTTTTTAAAACAGCTTTAATCAAGGCATATTCTTTATCCTGATTGTAATAATAATCTTTTACCGAATCAGATGTAATTGCCTCAATTCTTCTTATTCCAGAAGCAATTGCGCTTTCGGAAGTGATTTTAAAATGCCATATATCGCTTGTGTTTTGCACATGAGTACCACCGCATAATTCTATTGATTTTCCAAATTGAATCATACGAACTGTATCTCCATATTTTTCGCCAAACAATGCAATTACGCCTTTTTTAATAGCTTTCTCCATTGGAATATTTCTGTCCTCTTTCAATTCTAATTTCCCACGAATCCTTGCGTTTACAAAATCTTCAACTTCTTGTAATTGTTCTAGAGTAACTTTTGAAAAATGAGAAAAATCAAAACGTAAATATTTAGAATGTACAGCCGACCCTTTTTGCTCAACATGTTTGCCTAGAATTTCACGTAATGCCTGGTGTAATAAATGAGTAGCAGTATGATTACATTCGGTTCTAAAACGTTGTTTTTCATCAACTTTTATTTTAAATATTGCCTTTAAATTTTGTGGTAAATGTTTAGTAAAATGAATAATGAGGTTATTTTCCTTTTTCGTATCAACAATATAAATTACATCACCATTTTCTACTTCCAAATAACCTTTATCGCCAACTTGCCCTCCTCCTTCTGGATAAAATGGAGTAATATTGAAAACCAACTGATACATATCTCCATCTTTTTTTGATGAAACTTTTCTGTATTGTGTAATTTTAACTTTAGCTTCCAACATATCATAACCAACAAATTCTTCTTCATTATCTTCATAAATCACTTGCCAATCATCAGTTTTTATGACTGTTGCTTCACGCCCACGTTCTTTTTGTTTTTGTAGTTCAACTGTAAATTCTTCTACATTATAATGTAAGTTATTTTCTCGTAAAATTAAATCGGTTAAATCTTCTGGAAAACCATAGGTATCTTTCAATTCAAATACTTTTTGACCTGAAATTTCATCAGATTCATTGTTTGTAATAATTGTATCTAACAAATTTAACCCTTGATCTAGAGTACGTAAAAATGAGTTTTCCTCTTCCTTAATTACATTTTCAATCAATTGTTTTTGAATTTTTATTTCAGGAAAAGCATCGCCCATCTGCTTACTTAAAATATCGACCAGTCTATAAATAAAAGCACTTTTTTGATTTAAAAAAGTAAATCCGTAGCGAATAGCTCTTCTTAAAATTCTACGAATTACATAACCCGCACCTGTATTGCTAGGCAATTGACCATCAGCAATAGCAAAAGCTACTGCACGAACATGATCGGCAATAACTCGAATTGCAATATCATTTTTTTCTCCTAAAGTTCCAGTATTACCATATTTCGAATTGGTTATGGTTACAATTTCTTGAATAATGGGCTTAAAAACATCTGTATCATAATTTGATTGTACACCTTGAACCACCATACACAATCGTTCAAAACCCATTCCAGTATCCACATGCTTATTTGGTAATT
>JAKITG010000002.1 GCA_021648195.1 Flavobacteriaceae bacterium
ATGTTCTTTTATACTCATCAGTAATTCCTTTCTCATACTAATATCCTTTTTTTTGGAATACTAATATGTCTTTTTTACTGACATTTCTATCGAGTCGTATCTATGACATTTTTAAAGAGTTATAACACTAAAGTTATTTTCTCCTTTCTTAACAGTAACAACAGTTTTATTTAGGGTTTTTTATGCAAATAGATATTTCACCTCAGGTAAGTAATGTTTTTTATATGTTGCTAAAACTAATAATCATTTTCTTTTGTTTTAAATTCATGACAATAAGCATTTTTATTTCATTAAATTTCCAAGCACTTTTGCCTTTTTTAGCTTGTTAACTCGCTCAAAATTATTTTTTCACAATGTTTAATTAGACATGCTGAATTTTCGGTTACTATATCGTTATACTTTTTAGAATTATCAAATTTTAGATTGGCAATAATAGTTAGCATTTTTTCAGCAGTGTCTGCATAAAAAGCATTTTTTGCATTAATTAATTTCTCATAGTATATACGACCTATTTCTTCTGTAATAATGGAGATTACGCCAAAATATTCCGCTTCAATCACAACTGACGAAAATGCTGTTATGTGAATAGAACAAACCTGAAGCACGGAATAGAGAGGCATTTCCCAGCTATTTAATATATTATAATTTGTAATTCTAGTATTCTCAACTTGTAAATTAATAACCTCTATTTGTTGAATTGAACTACTGTGATGAGGGCGAATTAACCAAAAAATTTCATCTGATGTGTTTTTGATAGTCTGCATAATAATTTCTTTCAAATTTACATCATTATCTAAAGTAATTAATCCAACAATGTTATATCCCCTGCTTTTTGCTAATGTCAAAATCTTTTCAGATATTTTATTATAAAAAGATCTTTTGTTTAAGAAATTGAGGATGAATGTATTTCCATATTTCACTGTTTTATGAGCACCATTAGAAGATTTGTATATAGATTGCATAGCTGAAATCTCGCTCTCAGACCAAACAAAAAAACTATTAGGAAGACAATTCCAACCAATTGCAGGAGAATTTTGCCATGCCCCATAAGCTGGGTGATACAAACCCTGAACTCCATGCTGTATATCAACAACTTTAATTCCTAGAGACCGAGCAGCATAAGTTAGTGCTAAACCAACATAGCCATAATAAGAAATTTCAAAAATTATTTTCGGTTTCTTTTTAATTAAATATTTTGTAATACTTTTACTTATGAAGTATATATATAAAATGTCTCTAATTGATTTTTTTTTACTAAAATAAAACTTACCGTCAAGACTGTCATTTAGCTTTCCTATCATTAAAGATACTTCTCTTTTTAACTGCAAATTAAAGCAACTAAAAAATAAGGATTTAATTTTAGCAATCCATAACCAATGCTCAAATAAGGAGGAATTGTAAAAGGCAGGAAATCGGAATTTTTCAACTCTTATTCTTTCAAGAATATTGAAAGAATAAGAGTTGTCGTTTAGAGATTTGGCAATATAATCACTATAAACATCAGAATATTTACCCTCCATTTTAATCCGTTTATTAAGACTTGCAGTATAAATTAAAACATCTACTGTTTTGTAATTAATAGGATACTTTAAATAGTATTTAGTATACTTTAATAAATACAAAATAATCTTGAATAACTTTACAAAGATTACCCGATTTTGGAAAATGCTGTTATCAACTTTATTTTTATTTATTTCATTAACTAAAGGAATCATTTTTATTGTTGGATAAATATCCATACCTTTATATTGATTGTAAAACCAGTTAGGTTTTGTTTTTTCAAGGCTGTTTAATATTTCATAAATCTCTTTCATAATATTTTTATATTATAGTTCAACAATTTATTTTTGAAATTATGAAGGAATCCCAATACTTCCCACCGTCAAAACAATTATCTTTCAAAACACCATCTTTTGTGAAATTAAACTTATTGGTGAAAAAATCAATTTTCACTATGTCAAATTCATACAGTTCCATCCAAACTTTGTGAAGATTAAGAATACTAAATCCATAATCAACAAGGAGGTTTACAGCTTCTTCTGCATAACCCTTAGAATCAATATATGCTTCCTCGTCCCCAATATAAAAAGAAAAATCTGCAGATCTAATTATCCAATTGATATACAACAAGCCACAAGCGCCAATGGGCTTATTATCTGATAAACGTTCAATTATAAACATAAAATCATTAGGATTATTAATACAACTTTTATTAAACCAATTTTCTTGGTTTGCCATATTAAGTTCTCGAACTTCTCTAAAATTTTTTCTAAAATCCGGATTATTTCTCCAATCTCTCAAGAGAACTAAATCTTCTTTTTCAACAGCTCTTAAACCAACTAATTTTCCTTTTATCATATTATAAAATCCTCAAAATTAATTGCATCATCTTTTAGCACTTTCTTATTAAGCGTTCTACCAACTATTTCATTTATTCTGTATGGTTCAATATTACCATCCTTAATCGGTCTCAATGCAATAATATCATTTTTTGTAATAATTGTATTTTTATAAAGATCTTTATTGTATCTTAAGCTTCTCCGTTGAACAATCACACTTTCTTCTTCGTTCTTCTCTATTCTTTTTACACCGTCACCAAGTGCGTTAAACAACTCCATAGATCTATCGACCATATCACGCCATGCTATTGGGTTCATCGCAAATTTATGGTCTGGACCAACTCTATTATTATCATCGGTAAAGTGTTTTTCAATTACTCGTGTTCCTAAAGCGATTGCACCAAGTACAGTTGCGTGTCCATGTGTATGGTCAGATAATCCTAATATTACATTTGGAAAATATTGCTTAAATGTTTTTAACACATTAAGATTGATAAAATTATAATTTTGTGGATTAGCTGTATAATTTGTATTGCATTGCATCAACACAATATCATCTGTATAAGATTGTAGTAAATTCATAGCTCGCAAAACATCATTCATATCAGATGCTCCAGTTGCAATAAAAACAGGTTTGTTTTTTTTTGCTATATATTCAATAATATCTAACCAAGTAATATCTCCTGAACCAATTTTATAAACATTTACAAATGGGTCAACTAAATCTACTGATTCAAAGTCATACGGACTTGTAAAATATTCTATTCCTATATCATTACATTTGTGTTTAAATTTTTCAGTCCAATCATCAGGAACACTTGCATCTTCATAAACTTCAACTACCGATTTTTCCCAACTTGCTTGATGAGACATTTGTCCGTTTAATGAATCAAAACCTTTATTACTGACAATTTTCTTTGCTTTAAAATTTTGAAATTTTGCAGCATCTGCTCCAGCTTCTTTTGCTAATTCAATTAATTTATATGCTCTATTTAAATCGCCATCATGATTTGCTGCAATATCAGCAATAAAATATGGTTTTTCATTAAACCCAATTTTTTTGTTGCCAATTTGAATCTCTTTCATTTAATGCTACTCCTTAAGAAAATCTTTAACAAGTTCATCTATTCCTTCTTCAATAGTTGGGACATCAGTAATGCTTAATAATTTGTCAACATTAAGTGTAGTATTTTTAGGTCGCTTAATATCAAAATTTATTTTCTCCGATATTGCTGTTTCTATTAAATCTGAGTCAGCTGAAAAAAGAGAACCTAAATATTTTAAGAAAGAATATTTACTAATATTATTTACTGATGCTATATTGATTGTGCCAGTTGTATCTTTCTTAATTAGTTCATACAATACTTTCGCTAAATGCTTAGTATATATTGCATTAAAAATAATGTCCGTAAAACCTGAAATCGAATTTTTTTGATTAAAGTTTTCTATTGCCCATTCAGCTAATGATTTCCCTAATGGAATGTTATAACCAAAAATATTTGTCCTTATAATTAGATGATTTGGGTTTTTCTTTGCCGCTTCTTCACCAAGTAGTTTGCTGTGGGCATAATAATTTAGTGGGTTTGGTTTATCAGTTTCCAAATAATTCCCTTTTCTTCCGTCAAAAACAGAATCAGTTGAAACATAAATTAATTTTGTTTTTGCAGAATTAAAATTAGCCATTATTTTTGTTGATTCAACATGTACAGAATTTGCTAACGATTTATTTGTTTCACATATTTGCAAATTAACAATTGCAGCACAGTGAATTATAATGTCTGGATTAACTTTATTCAGTGTATTTAATAAAAAATCTGAATCTGTTAAATTTCCAATAAATTGGTCTTTAAAAGGTAATTGGGTACTTTCTATTTTATCTATACCTAATAATTGGAATTTATTCTTATTACTCAAAATAGAATAAATATCTTTTCCAAGCATGCCACTTGAGCCAGTTATAATAATCTTTTTCATTTACTCTTATTTAATTTTCTTATTCATCATAGTTAAACACTAAATAAATTCAAATTCCATTATCTTTCTCTAAGGATATTTTCATTATTTCTTAACATTTTAAATCAGTTCAATTTGTGTTCTGTAATTTTCAACAACAATACTTCTCAATATTTTTATTGCCATAGTTTAAGATATATTCCTATTTGTATGAAAGTCTTAAATAATGTATTTCTTGGTTATCTTGATATCTTTTAACTTGTATGAAGAATTGTCAATTTAGCTGTGTTTTCTTGTTATATCACTATTTAAACGGTTCTTCCGGATAAGCAAATTTTTCGTTTTTTCTTAACACAACTATTGCTATTTTTTCATCTGGAATGTCTCTTAGCTCAAAACCAGAATGACTAAATACAACATTTGCTACTTCTGTGTAAGCAGGATTCCATTTAAACATCTTCGAATAGTCCATTTTATAACTATAAACACCTTTAAAATGAGAATATTTATTTTTATATGCAAAAGTAGGTTGAAAATCTTTAATTATAAGTGTTCCTTTATTTTTCAAACACCTATCCGCCTCATAGGCTATCTTGAATAAATCCTTCCTATCACACAAATAGAGACAAAATCCAAAAATAATAGTATCAAAACTATTGTCCTCAAACTGTAAATAGTCAGCCGTTCCAACACTCAAAGATACTTCATGATGTTTTTTATTTCCGTCTTCAATTGCTTTAGATGATGGGTCAATCCCATAGCATTCAGAGCCAAATGTATTTCTAATTAATTCCAGTCTTTCGCCACTACTGCAACCAATTTCAAGAACCTTTTGGGGAAATAACTCAATAGATTTAATAATTTGTACTATCTTGTCATTTTTTTGTTCAACAATAGAGTTTAAATTACGATTAAACCACTCGTCACCTTCTGAAGTAGAAAATATATCTTTTTGTTTTGTCTTATTCATCTTTACTCCAACGATTATTTGTAAAATTTTATTGAGCATTCATTTTAAACCGCTTAGCACCACCTATGCAAATAATACTAATTTTATCAGAATTAAAAATAAAATTATATTATTATACAATTACCATACTCAATTTTAATATCTTTTGACCTCCTTTTCTAAATCCAGTTACGAATTAATAGACTCTAGTATTCATAAAAATCAATAATAATAGATTAATATAATTGGCTAATTTAAACGTTTAAATCCAGTATGACAAACGGGACCATTTAATAATTGTTTGACTTTACTTAAATCTATCGCACTTGAAAGTAATGAAAAAACTTCATTAACAGAATTTTCATATTTTTCTATTTTGGTTTGAGTATGAGCAAAAGAAGCGTAAAATGCTGTGTTTGCTAAAAATCCTCTTTCAAGCATTAATTGCGTAAATAGTGTCTTAATTTCAAGTGAATTATTATATTCAAACTCAAAATGAGCAATTGGATTAATCCCTGAAATATGAATTTTAATGTTATGTTTTATAGCAGCATTTTTCCATATTTCTTTTACACTTTTTCCCGCATTATTTAAATGTTTTGGAATGTTATTCTCCTTCATTTTTTCAATTGTAGCAATTGAAGCTGCTGGTCCAATTCTATCCGTCCAATAAGTACTACTTATAAAAGAATCTTGTGATGCTTGCATAATACTTTTCTTTCCAATTATTGCAGCCATTGGAAATCCGTTACTCAGACCTTTTGCAAATACAGCAATATCAGGTTCAATATCAAATAATAAATGTGCTCCTCCAGTATTTAATCGCCAACCTGATGTTATTTCATCAACAATAAACGGTATATTGCTTTTTTTTGATATTTCTTTTATTGATGCGATAAAATCTTTTTCTGGTTCCTTATCCCTAATTGTTTCTAAAACAATTGCACCCACAGAATCTCTATTTTTTTCGAATTTAGTTAAAAATTCTTCAATATTATTGTAACTAAACGGAATAGAAACTCCATTTAACGAACGTGGAACTCCTGTTGGTTGTAGACCGGGTAGCAGATGTCCATCTAATGAACTATCATTATTCAAATTTGAGGATAGATACCAATCATGCCATCCATGATAGCCACAGAATAGAACAATATCCTTTTTTGAGTAGGCCCTTGCAATTCTTACAGCAACAGCCATTGCTTCCCCGCCAGTACGGGTATAACGAACCATATCAGCCCATTCATGTATTTCTAGCAAAAGTTCAGCTAATTTTACTTCTTCAGGTGCATTAAGTGTATTCATACTACCGCTGTCAATTGCTAGTTTTACTGCACTGTTTACATCCTCATCAGCATAACCAATAATACATGAACCAATTCCCATATAACTAAAATCTAAATAGTGTTTACCGTCCAAGTCCCAGACTTCACAACCTTTTGATTTTGAATAATATGCAGGCCAATAATCAGGTAAAAACATTTCTGGTCTTTTTGATAAGAGTTGAGTTCCACCTGGTATTATTTTTTTAGCCTTTAAGTATAGATTTTGAGATTTTCCAATAATATTAATTTTCTATTTCCTTATCATTTAAAAGTGATTTTGAATAGCCTACGTCTCTAGAGATATGAGAATTAATTTTTGAGATACTTTCATTATTCGCTAAAAATTTTATTGCTTTTTCCCAAGAAATATAGTCACACTCATTGGAAAATTTATTAAAAATAAGTTTAAGAAATTCATAATCTTCTTTATTGTCAAGCGTCCATCTTAAAGAACTATAATCAGTTTTGGATGAATACATTCCGATCTTAAATAATTGTGGATTGTTCTTTATATATGGAGTAACATGTTCAATTTCTGAGAGTAATGTTGCATTGATATATGCTTTTTCTAATGCTACAAACTTAAGTACCTCAACATCCAACCCATCAGGGAACGTTGGAGTTATTGTATTGGAGCAGTAATCATAGTTTTCCTTATTAAACAACTCAATAATGCTATCAATAATTTTGGGATCAACTAAAGGGCAATCTGCGGTAATTCGTACAATAACATCAGCTGAAAACTCCTTTGCTGCATAATAATAGCGTTCGAGAACATTATTTAAACTTCCTCGATAAAATAAATTATTAGAGTTTTTCGCCCATTTTTCTAATAAATCATCACTACTATCAATACTAGTTGCTAATACAATTTTATCAATTAGTTTTGCATTGGAAATTTGATTAAAAACTTGTTGCAAAACAGGTTTTCCACCTAAATCTAATAAAACCTTGCCTGGTAACCGTGTTGATGACATTCTTGCTTGAACTATACAAATTGTTTTTGTCATCATGATTTCCAATTAAAGGGTAACAAAATATTTTCATCAGTTATTTTTAATTCATTAAGTCCTGAAATAAAGGGCTCAACTATTTTACTTTCTTTTAAAATATTTACATTCTCTTTAAGTTGTTGTAATGAATCTATACCTATTACAACTTTATCAATAAGTTTTTGATTCATAACAAAATTAAGTGCAATAGATGAAATAGAAATCTCATGCATATTAGCTAAATTATTGAGTTCCATTAATTGATGGCTAATATTTTTAAAATGATTTGATAAAGTATTTGGAGTCTTAAAAATCAAACCTTGTAAAAACACACTTCTGACATGGATTTCAACATTTTTATTTTTTAATATTTCAAAATAAGGCTCAAATCTTCGATCGAAGATACTAAACGGAATTTGAACAATATCAAAATGAAAATTATTATCAATTAGGTATTTGAGCTCTTGAGGATTATAAAGTGAGAATCCATATTTGTGAATTTTACCTTTTTCTTTTTCTTTGTTAAGACTTTTTAAAAGGGCAGGGTTATTCGTAAAATCATTGAAATTGTGTAATAGTAAGCCATATATTTTATCAATCTGTAGATTCGCAAGTGACTTAATAATTAATTTTTCAACATTATCGTCTTTATTGAGAGATATCTTAGTTATTATGTTAAAATCATTGACCAACTGAAGATTACCTATAACTTCTTCAGAATTACCATAAGACTGAGCAGTATCAATTGTATGTATTTTTACAGACTTAGCATAACTAATAATATTATCAATTTCAGAATTAGAAATTTTACCTTTTGCATTATTTATGCCATAATCAAGACCAAATTGCGCACTACCTAATGCAATTTTCATTGCATTACTTGAAAGTTTGGGTCAACATAAGTTTTAATTAGGTCTCTCATTTCATCAACCGAAACCCACTCATCATTTTCACCTGAATTATAACTAAATCCTTCATCTACTTTTTTGCCACCAAAATGTTCTATATACTTATTTATTTTGGCACCAGATGGTAATATCACGTAGTATTTACCAATATCAATAGTATTCATCGCATCACTTACTGTTATCATTTCCTCATGTAATTTTTCCCCCGGCCGTATACCTACATCAACAAGTTCAGCTTTTGGCGCAATGGATTTCGCAATAGTTTCTATTTTATATGAAGGAATTTTAGGCACGAATAATTCACTTCCAATTGCATTTTCAATGGCCCACAAAACCATTTCAACACCATCCTTAAGAGATATATTAAACCTAGTCATATCTTTATGTGTAATTGGAATTACTCCTTCTTTTGCTTTATCCATAAAAAATGGTATTACTGATCCCCTTGAACCCATAACATTGCCATATCTGACAACAGAAAAACGTAAATCTCTTTTTCCTTTCATATTATTTGCAGCTATAAAAAGTTTATCTGAGACAAGTTTTGTTGCGCCATATAAATTAATAGGAGCTGCCGCTTTATCTGTAGATAGAGCAACCACCACTTTAACGTCTGTTGCCATTGCAGCATCAATCACATTTTGAGCCCCATTAATATTGGTTTTAATAAACTCATCTGGGTTATATTCAGCAGCCGGAACTTGTTTTAGTGCCGCGGCATGAATTATTACATCAATTCCTTCACAGGCTCGTTTAAATCTTGGATAATCCCTTACATCACCAATGAAATATCTAATTTGTGGATAGTCTTTTTCATTAAATTTCTGAGACATATCAAATTGTTTTAATTCATCTCTTGAATATATAACTAATCTCTCAACTTCAGGATATTTTGATAATATCATTTCAGTAAATTTTTTGCCGAAAGATCCAGTTCCTCCTGTTATCAAAATTGATTTTCTGTTTAGCATAATGTTTTCTTATATTTTTGTTAAAAAAGTTTCTAAAAGATTGATCGCATTTTTACCCGAATATATTTCACTGCTTTTTCTTGCATTTTTCGACATTGTTCTTAATAATTTATTGTTTGATAACAATAAATTTAATTTATCTTGCATTTCAAATTCAGTTTCAACTATAAATCCATTATATCCATTAATAATAGCATCAGGGCCATATGAATTCATAGTAATTACAGGTAAACCAGTAGCTAGAGCTTCAACTATAACATTTGGAAATCCTTCATGAATAGATGGGAAAAGAAATATAGAGCATGCTCTTATAAATTCAGCAAGCTCTGTTTGGTTAAGGTGTTTTATTAGATTAAGATTTTTAATAGATGCTCGTTCCTTTTTTTCAACAATCCAATCATAGTAATATCCATCTCCAATCCAGTAAAATTCATTTTGGGGAAATATTTTTGCAAGATTTGCAAAAAGGAATGGGTTTTTTCTGATCTGTAAAGAACCGATGCAAACAATTTTTTTTGATTTGTTTTTATTTTCTGGAGGAAAAAAAAGATTAAGGTCATAAACTAATCGAACAATAGAAGTTTTTCTTCCTGTTAGCTTATAGAAATCTTTTTTTATTTGATCACTTATGGCAAATTGAAAAAACCTTTGATTATAAAGAATACTTTCTAATTTTAGACCATAAGGTAATCTGTTAACTAAGCTAATAATAATTTTTTTTTTAAGAAATGGTAATTTTGTAATGAAAAATAGATATATCAAAACATTAAGATTTGGCTTTGCCAAAAGAATATGTGAATAGAAAGGCGAAAAGAGAGATAATGTCATCTTAAAATGACGCAAATATTTGTGTTTAGATAATTTAATAAGCTTAATGTTATTTTTAGAAATTATTCTTTTATCAGCTGTCGTTGATGAAAAAGAAGTAATATCAAATTTTGATGAGTTTAAATACAAAGCCCATTGTAATGCATCCCGATCTTGTGCATTTCGTAAGGGTGAATCCAGTTCGGCAAACATCAATAATTTTATTTTCCTTTTCTTTTTCATAGAATTGACTTCCTATTTTGATGAGGATGATATGTATATATCGTAAACTGCTTTTGCCATTATATCAGAATTAAATTTTTGGATTGCTAATTTATATCCATTCTCACCCATTATTTTTGCTTTCTCCCTGTTAGACAAAAGATTTAATAAAGACTTGGTAATCTCTTCAGTATCATTGGGATTAACAGTATACCCTGTTGTTTCATGATCAATGACTTCTGGAACACCACCATGAGTTGTCCCAATTACAGGCTTTTTAAAAAAGTATGCTTCCACGTAAACCAATCCAAAACTTTCTCCACTTCCTCTTCTGCTTGGCAGAATAAATATGTCTGATAAACTATAAAAGGGCATGATCTTATCAGAATCTATTTTCCCAATAAAATAAACAAATTTGTTTAATCTTAACTTGTCAACAAGTTTAATAAGGTCGTTTTTGTAAGGACCATCACCAACAATAAGATATTTAAGAGAAGGGAATTTTTTAATTACTGCTGGTAATGTTTCGATTACTCGGTCGTTTCCTTTTTCTTCATCCAATCTTGAAACTGAAAGTAAAATAAGATCGTTTTGCTTTACACCTAATTGTACTCTTAATTCTTCAATTTTTGTTTTATCTATATGAATAAATTTTCGCAAATTTATTCCATTATAAATTACAATGTTTGAGGTCTTTTCCGCCTCCTTAAATTTGGAATACAAAAGATTTTGAGTGGATTTG
This sequence comes from Flavobacteriaceae bacterium, assembly GCA_021648195.1. Classification (GTDB taxonomy): domain Bacteria; phylum Bacteroidota; class Bacteroidia; order Flavobacteriales; family Flavobacteriaceae; genus Lutimonas. The sequence goes on from JAKITG010000002.1 coordinate 11,206, forward strand.
CTTACACAGATGATTTTTTTAGCTTTTACAAAGTACTTTGTTAATAAAAAAGATAGGAACGAAGATTTGTAGTTTTCTTTTTTACTATCAAAAAAATCATATAGTTCAGAACCGTGTACTGTTATAAAGACATTAAGTGGAAATAGAAAGGTAGAAATAGCTCCAACTTTATGTGATATTCCATCCGTTGAGTGAATGTAATTGGGTTTTTCTTTAACTATATGTTTTAATAGTGCAAAAGTATATTTAATTAAACCCAGTCCCTTAATGATTCTATTAAAACACCGTATAATTCGGTAGTTTTGTTTTTTGTCCCATTCTGCAAACATAATCTGCTCTGAATAAAGAGGCGCCAAAACTACAACATCTAAATCTAATCTAGCTAGACCTTCAGCAAGATCGGCCGTATAAATTCCAGCACCACCAGCGTAAGGATAAAATTCTAATGTAAGAAGCAATATTTTTTTCTTTTTCATTTTTTTTACTTAATAAGAAAAGTTATTAGTCTTTTAACTAATAATTCTGGTGTATAGTTATTATTAACAAATTGTCTAAGCTTATTTATCGTTTCAATTCTTAAGGATTCATCATCTAAATATAGCTGAACTGTTTCTTGTGCTTCTTCGTATTTTTTAATAACTGGTAAAAGCCCTTGAAATACTAAATCGATGTCCTTCCGCCATTCCATTATGGGTAAAGTCCCAGCTCCGATTGCCTCAAAAACCCTAAGATGGATTCCATTTATTAAACCAGGGTTTTGATCAATTGGAAGCACTTTTGTGCAATTAATTGCTAAATTTAATTCTTCATGTGATATTCTATTATTTCTCAGTATGAAATTTTTCTCAAGTTCCGGGAAAAAATTGAACCACTTATACCAATTCTCATTGCCAAAAATTTTTAAATCATTATCCTTAAAACTATTGAAAAATAGAGTTCTTTTGTAGCCTGAAGAATCAGAATAATTCCGACCAACAAATAGAAGATCAGATTCGTATTTATTTTTAATTTCTTTCGAAATGTTAGATGTTTGAAAAAATAATTTGTTTGAAGAACCTACTTGATCGCAAACGACATTTGGAATTCCCATAGAATCTAATTCATATTTCCAATGACTATCAGGGCTGATGGTGTAACTTGAATATTGTAAAATATCAAGATTATAATCAAAAGTATGGCTTAACAATGGATGATCACCCAGAAAAAACACAATTTTGCATTTAGACTTAATCTTTTTCAAGGTATCTGGAAAAAAAAATTGATTATTATATATATAAACTATATCGGGTTTTTCTTTATTAATTATCTCAATATACTTCGTATTGATAAAATCATAATACGCAGGCTCTGAATATTTAGCAATTTTTCTAAATCCGTGTGTTTTTGTATATACTCTTTTAATAAAAGGCGAAAAAAAATCAGTGTAATCAATTATTTGTGCTTCAACGCCATTTGCGTTAAATCCATCTAAAATCATTTCTGATAAAGAATATTGTTTGGGTATAAATAATAATGCCTTCATTTGGAATGACCTATCTTTTTGTTAAGGATACGAGTTTAATTGTTTTTTTTCAATAATTTGTAAGTGAAATCAGAAAACACAAAATATAAACTTAGCATAAACATTGTTTCTATATTAACTATGTATCCGAACTCTTGCCGTGATGTTGAGTGAATAATGAAGATTCCACCAAAACCTATAATCAGCATTGAGAGGCTGAATTTATAGGTGTTAAGGTGAGTTCCTCTTATAAATGCTCTGAATAATTTGTAATTAAAAGATATAAATAATAACATAAATATCATATATCCGACTATCCCACCATTGAGTAGCATGGTATGATGGCCGACATGAACATCCCTGTATTCACTATTTACATCCGTAAACCCAAATCCAACAATTGGGCTTTCAATAAATTTCTCCCAAACTCGAGGTCCACGGACTGTAAGTCTTCCAAGTGTCCCTCCAGCTGTAATATCACCAGCCGCTAATTTTGTGATTGTATCAAGTCGTTCTATTCCTTTTTCCAGATATTTTTTTGTTGTTGGAGAAAAAATAACAAAAATAATAATAATAACAACAATAGTAAAAATTGGCTTAATAGATTTAGAAAAACCTTTTCTATTGGTTATAATAAATGCTATAAACATAAATAATAGACTAATCATCCAACCACGTGTACCAGACATAATTATACTTAGCGTGATAACTGAAACCACAGAATATAAATAATTTTTATTAAAAGGGTTCATTGGGCTAGATAAATAATAGAAAGCTGTAATAAAAGAAATTAATAAAATTTCAACGCTATAAACAATTATACGATTTGTTGCAAAAAAGAATTCTTGGCTACTCATATCATTTCCAGAATAACGGAACATAGTCTCTCCTAAAAATGATGCAAGTGTTTTTGCTGAGATTACTTCAAATAGTTGTATGAATAATTGGACAAAAACAAAAGAGAAAAAAACACTAAATAAACGAGCATATTCTTTTTCTGTTCTAATTAACCGTGGAATAGAAAAAATTAGTAAGTAAGGTGAAACGCTCAATATTACAGTATATATTCTATTAACATTATGATCAATAACAAATGTCATTAACAATAAAAAGATTAGATAAAAAAACAAAAGATAAATATTTGCACTAATGAAAATTCTATGACGGATTTTACATTTAAATGACTTGATTACAGTGGCCACAACAACTAAATGATGATAATATATCTTCACAGAAATGATTGGTAAAGCAAAAGAGCCTTCTTTGAAAAACAAAAAACCTGGGGGATCAACTATTATAAAAAAAAATGCAAGCCAAATATAATTGTATTTAGTCTTGGAAAAATAGAATATTACTAACAAAGCAAAAAAATAGAAATTACCAATTGAATTTGGGATAAAATATCTTACTAGTATACTTATAATTAGCAAGAAATAAACTTTAGCAATATCCCAATTAAGTAGTTGACTCATCTTAAATGCTTTTAGAAATTATTTAAATTTAGTAAGAATCTGCTTAATAAATATAATCCTTATTTCGGCCAATTCTTTTGATTTGAAAAAATATTGTATAGATAAATAACAAACTATAAAAAAGATAATTTGAGAAATCAAAAGAAAAATATCTGAGAAAATTATATATTTTATAAAATATGTAAGAATGGCAACACCGGCTGATGTAAAGAAAATATTTTTTAAAGACAAAATTTGTTTTAGAAACGAAATAGAAACTAAACGGTTAACTATTACTAAATTAATAAAAAACTGAGTAATAATTTGTAGTACTGTTCCTATTGCCATTGCTTTTACTCCCATAGATACAGTTATGATTAAAGTTGTAATTAATTGAATCTTATAAACAATCTCTAATTTGAGATAATAATCAGAACGTCCCTTAACCAATGTAATAAGACCACTTATTACAATTAAAGGCATAAACATACCATTGATACTCAATATTTGAAGAAATTCTATAGAACCAGACCATTTCTCAGTTAATAATACAATAATTAGAGGTTTCGCAATCACAATTATTAGCATCATTAAAGGGAATGATAAAAATGCTGATGCTCTCATAAATCGAATATATGTCTGTTGAAGCTTGCTTTCGTCGTCTTTGAGAGAAGATAATACAGGAAAACTAACGTTATTAAAGGTCATATATACAAACCGGCTAAACTTCTTACTTAAACTATCCCCTTTAAAGAATAAACCCAGTGCTTCAATACTATAGAATTTGCCTATTAATACATTGATTGCATTAGACGAGATAATATTAATTACATTTGCAATCATTATTTTATAACCAAAGTAAAAATTCTCTTTGAAAGAATAAATACTAAATTTAAGCGATGGTTTTAGTCTTGAGCTTAGCCAGAGTAATATTGTAACAAAAAAAGAATACAATATTGTTTTTATCACTAGACTCCAAACTCCAAAACCTATATAGGCTAATATAACAGCAATTAAACTACTAATTATCATTGATACTAGGTTAATAAGCGTTAGTGTCTTGAAATTTAATGCTCTTTTTAGTGCTACATCTTGAATTATTCCTAAAGAATTAAATATTATAACTAATGAGATAACTTTTGTAATGATGTCAAGAGATGGCTGTTCAAAAAAAACTGCTATAAATGGAGAACTAAAAAATATTATACCATAAAATACAAATGAAATAAGCAAATTAAAAAGAAACACTGTCGAATAATCTTCATTTGTAACCTCAGCTTTTTGAATAAGTGCCTGAATAAAACCACCTTGAGCCATTGTTTCTGATACGGAAATAAATAATGTCAATAGTGCTATTAAACCAAAATCACTTGGATCAAGTAAGCGAGCAAGAATTACAGCAAATATAAAGCTAATAAATTGTAGACCAATAGAGTTAATACTACTCCATATTAAACCCTTTGCAGTCTTTTTTTTTAAATTCATAAAACACTAAATATAAATGGAGATAATAACAGAATAAATTTTCCAATTCAAACTATCAACAAGAACTTTCATCTTTATTCATCTTTATGCTTCAAAATACTCATAATAATATAATCCCAATACTTACCGTGGCGGTAATAGAATTGGGGAAGTCTGCCAGTCTCTTGAAAGCCAATTTTTAAGTAAAGTTTCTTTGCGTTTGGATTAAATGAAGCTACTTTCAAATATACCATATTCATATTCATCTGTTTATATTTTTAGTTTATAGTTCATATTTGTTTTTTTCTAAATTGCATTTAACCACTAAGTAAATCAAAATTTCATCTTCATGCTCTACGGCTATACTCTTGTGTGCTTAGTGTTTGATGTCAGTTTCATATACGGGGTTTCTAATTGCTCTTAGGCTATCAGATATTTCAACCTCCAGTAAAAATCGACCTTTTAATTATGCAACTTTTTTAATTTCTACTTCTACTCCCATTTCTTTTAATTGCTTGAGATACCTACTTACTTTTTTATCCTTATTCCTTGATAGTAAATATTCGGCTCCTAATTCTTTGTAAGGTTCTCTATCTTTTAGTATGAAATAGGCGGATATCAGTATCTTGTGTCCTATTGCAACTAAAGCTCTTTTCTTACCTCTTCTTACTACCAATGAATCATACTTGCTCCGTAAATAAGTTCCCTTTGTTCGCGTGGCTGCCCACGCACATTCTACCAGCAAAGTTTTTAAATACTTATCTCCGTGGGTTGTTCTACTACTTTTTTTTTTGCCTGCACTTTCATTATTACCAGGACTCATTCCTGCCCAAGAAGCTAATTGTTGTTCATTTGGAAATTGCTCCATATTTGTGCCTATTTCGGCTATTATTCCGGCTGCTGCTATTTCTCCTACTCCGGGGATGGTTTGCAATAACTCTCTGTTAACATCTATCTTTTGTGATTCTAATAATTTATCTATTCGCTCATCTAGTATCTCTAACAACCTCTCTTTTTCTTCCATCGATTTTTTTATCGTACTTAACATAAACTTATGATGCTCTGTTAAATTACCTTTGAGTGATGCTGCTAACTCTTCCTCTGTGGCTTGCATCTTCCCATGTCGATATTTTACCAACTCTTTTATATCTTCTACGCCATCTAACATCGCTTTTATTATCTTCGTCGCTGTTGCTCCACTCATATCACTTACTACACTTGATAATTTTATGTTTGCATCTTCGAGTATTTTCTGAATCCTATTTTTCTCTGAAGCTATTTGACCAGTTATCTTTTTTCGATATCTTGTTAAATCTCTTAGATCACGTATATGACGTGGTGGTATGAAACTTCCTCTTAACAATCCACTCAACAATAATTTCGCTATCCATTTGCTATCTTTCTTATCTGTCTTTCGTCCGGGAACATTCTTTATATGTCGGGCATTTACCAAGATTATTTCAAAGTCTGATTCCAATATGTTGTAGAGCGGTTTCCAATAAACTCCCGTACTTTCCATGGCTATATGGGTAATTTGCTTTGACTTCAACATATCTCGCATTTTTTCTAACTCTTCAGTAAACGTGGAGTATGTAAAAGTCTCTTCCTTTAAGCCTTCTCCGCGTACCGTGATGACAATTACTTCTTTATGTACATCAATTACCGCATCCTCGTGATACTACTTGTTCAAATTCTATTGATTCTTTTTTTTCCTTTTGCATAACTACCTCAACTTGTAATTACTATTTCAAATTGCCAATATAATCATACCCTTGTGTGTTTAAAAATCAATAATGAAAGTTTCATATGCTTAAACAAAAATTCCAAAAGCATTTTGTAGCTTTTTATACCGTATCCTTTACCCCTATATTCTGGAAGGATGTCCAAACCTACTTCGCAATTGTTATGCAGATAGTTTATATTTTGGATACGTAATCTTCCAATAATTTTGTTAGAATTATGTTAGAATTATTTGCAAAGCAAATTATATATCGTTTATCATCTCTTTTTTTATGAATGTTTTTCCACCATTTAATTTGCCCTTCTTCAACTGCCAATCGAGATTAAGAAAATAATTATGTATTCTCATTATTGATTGATTCAAAATATTCAAATCTACTTTTTCAATTACCCAGAATAAAATGTGTGTAAGTAATGTTAAATTGATTTGAACAACGACATTATTAATACGGAATGAAAAACTTTATTAAAATAGAATTGTTTCTCAAGTGTGCCTTCAACCCTAAATCCAAAGTTTTTATAAAGATTTATAGCTCTTGTATTTGTTTCAATAACTTCAAGTATAATTTTTCTTAAATTCAATATATCAAAAACATATTTTTGTATTAAAGATAGTACTTCTTTACCATACCCTTTCCCTTGGTCAACTTTTTCTCCAATAAGAATATGAAATTTACACGTACCATGTATCCAATTTATTTCAGTTAAATAAACTATTCCAATAAAATTTCCATTTAATTCATCAATAGCAAAATAAATCTTCTCATTTGATTTTTCTCGTAACAAATTGTCATACCACTCTATTTCTAAATTTTCTGTTATTGGAAATGCATGCGACATTACTAAACTAGTTAATTCAAGATCATTTCGCCAAATTAAACTTTTTTTCCAATCTTCTTTTTTTAATGGACGAAGAACTACTTTTTCTCCTTTTATCATATTTATTATTCCTCTAAAATAATATTATCTATAATTTTTTGTTCACTATCGTGTCCTTTAATAATCAAAAGTTCTCTATTATTTTCTTTCACAATAACAAATCCATGTCTCTTTGAACTCTCTGTAATTTTCTGAATAATTTCACCTTGCCCAACTGCCACATCAGCAAAAACAACATTAGGCTCAAGGAATATCTTTTTCCAATTACCAATTTTTTTTATCTTTTTACCTTCAGGTAATTGCAAATATTTTATATATGAATATTGGTTCATTGTAGGTTTCAAATCCGGTTCAATTCCTAATGCAACTTGTATTGCAGCCTTATCCATATTTACACCGCAAGAATGTAATACAAGGTAAGATGAAATATAATCACCGCCAAGCCTTGCTCCAATTTCCACCAACTTAGGTCCATCTTTTGTTAGTTTAACCTCTGTGTGTGAAGCTGAGTTATCGATACCAACAGCATTTACTGCATTAATAACAATTTTACCTATTTCTTTTTTTTCTTCTCCTGTCAGTAGTGCTGGTTGTAAATGTCCCATTTCAACTGTGCAGGGAAATGGAGTAATAAACTTTTCTGTGTATTGGACGATAGTTGTTTTACCTTTAAATGTTATAGTCTCAACACTATATTCAGGACCATCTAAATATTCTTCGATAATAACTTCGCCTGTTCTAGAAAAGGATTCTGCTATAGTTCTATACTTAAATATATCTTCAAATTTATCTATTTTACGTACACCTTGACTTGATGTGCCATATTTCGGTTTGATAATTACAGGAAACATAAGATCAACAATATCTTTTGGGATTATTTCTTCATTATTATTGAATAATCTACCCTTTGCACAAGGAACATTATTTTCAATAAAAGCTTGTTTCATTAACCATTTATCAAGGCTTTTTTCAGTTACTGCAGGTGAATGAAAAATAAAACCAAGATCTTTTGCTAATTTAGCCATTAAACGCATTGGTTTTTCCATCTGACTTGTAACTATTCCTGAAACCTCATGTTTAAGGGCAATTTCCTTAGTTGATTCATAATCGTCACCTTTGACTTTATAAAAATAATCTGCTAAGTTCTTACCCGGCGGGTTATCACTAACATCCAAAACAATTACTCTCAACCCGAGTTCTTTTGCAGCTTCAATAAGTGTTAATTGATTTAAACCTGCACCAAAAATTAGGATGGAATCTGCCATATTATCCAACAGCACTTAGGACTTTTTTTGTGGCATCAACAACGTGTTCTCGTTCTGTAATCGTTAACGATGGATAAATAGGTAAACGAAGAAGACTTCTAAAAAATTCCATTGAACCCTTCATTTCCTCGTCCGTAGCCATCTCTCTATAAAATTTGTTTCTATGAAGAGGTGTATAATGTACATTAGACATTATCCCTTCTGCCCTCAACGCATCCATTATCCAATAGCGTTGTGCAGGAGGCACTAATATTCCAAACAAATGCCAATTTGTTTTTGAACCCTCAGTATTTCGTATAAACTTTATATTCGGTAAATTTTTTAATTCCTCAATATAGAATGATGCTATCTTTTTTCTTTCCGAATTCATCCAATCAATTTTTTCAAGCTGAGTTAATCCAAGCGCACCCAAAACATTCGATTGTACAAATGAACTCCCAATATCAACATATTCATAAAATCCGCGATCTTTGCTATCTACTAAAAACGATTGTTTATCTGTCCCCTTTTCTCTCATAAACTTAACACGTTCAGCAATTTCATCATCATCTGTAACTAATGCTCCACCCTCACCAGTTGTTAAGTTCTTTGTGCCATGGAAACTGAAAGTAGAAACATCGGCTAAAGTACCGGTTTTCCTTCCTTTATAAAATGATCCTATTGACTGTGCAGTATCATGAACAACATAAAGATTATATTTTTTAGCAATTCTGTTAACTTCATCCATATCAGCCGGGTTGCCGGAATAATCAACCGGTGCAATAGCAACCGTTTTTTCATTAATTGCATCTTCAATTTTAGTAACATTTATATTTCCATTGTCCGGATAAACATCTACGAGTTTCACTTTAAGATTATTCAATAGTGCCCCCAGAGCAGTTGAAGTATAAGTAAAGTTTGGAACAATTACTTCACCGCCATAAGGAAAATCTTTTACCTTAAACGCAAGATCGAGTGCTGTGGTACAAGAGTTTGTGAAAAGAGCGTGCTTAACACCGAGATACTCAGCCAATTTTTTTTCGAACTCCATACATTTGGGTCCGTTGCCAGAAATAAAAGTACTCCTGACTGTATCCTCAACTGTTTTAAAATCTGCCTCATCGAGATAAGGTTTATGAATTAATACCTTTTCATTAGTAACAGGTTTACCACCATTTATCGCTAAATTTTTATCGTTTTTTGACATTTCATTCTCATTTTTTATGGATTTAAATTCTTTTTAAAAGGTTTCAAAGAGTTCACTTAGATATTCGTATAAGGTGTTCTAAATTGTACAGCTTTTAATGCTCTTACTAATTCATCAATGCCCTCTTCAACTGTTATAGTAGTCTCATAACCAAGAGCTGTAATTTTATCGTAACTAACAACATAATTTCGTTTATCGGCATCTTCCGCGATATCAGCATAATGTATATATGCTTCCGTTTTTTCTTTTATCATATTACAAACATTTTCTTTGCTATAATTCATATTCTCATTGCCAACATTATAAACATTATTAATCATATTGTCTTGATTTGTAATTCCGAATAAAAAGACTCTACCCATATCATGAACATGAATAAAAGTTCGCATAAAATGTTTTTCATAAACAACCAAATACCCCTCTTTTATTGCTTTATGTGTAAAGTCATTTATGAGAAGATCTAGTCTTAAACGTGCCGACACTCCGAATGCTGTAGCAAATCTCCAAGCAATAGTTTTTCTGTTCTCCAAAAGCATTTTCTCTGCTAGAGTTTTTGTTTGCCCATAAAGACTAAGCGGATTCAATGGAGTTTCTTCCGTACAAATTTCTTCAACTGCCCCATAGTTAGAACCTGTAGATCCATAAATAATAAGTTGCTCGTTTGAAGTAACATCAATCAGATTTTGTGTTCCATCCACATTAACTGCTTTAGCTAAATCCGGTTCTTTTCTGCATGCAGGAAATCCGACAATTGCCGCTAAATGGATAATTATATCTGCGTCTTTGGCAGCATCTTTTATTTTTTCTTTATCCCGGATATCCCCATTAATAAAACTAAATTTAGGTGATCTAAAAAAAGGTATTATTGCATCACCTCCGAACATTAAGTTATCATATACTGTAACTTCATGATTATTTGCTAAGAGTTGAGGGATTAAGGCTGTGCCAACATATCCAGCTCCTCCGGTTATTAAGACTTTCATAGATTCTTCTCCTTTATCTTCCAATTATTTCCCATTTATCCTTTCCGATGATATATGGGTCAATTCTAATATCATCGTATTTGGCTTTATCAAATGTAAGGTTACTTAATGAAAATAGTGTTGTATTATCTTCCAGTCCAACCCATCCATTTGCATACAATGGCGGTACAACAAGTAAAGCATGATGCCTTGAACTCAATACCCAAGATTTTAATGACTCCGGGTGTTTGGCTAAATATACTTTTATTTCTTCATTATTATTTCTTTTGGCAATTTCAACTGGTAGTTTAAGTGTATTAAACTTAGCAGCGCCGCAACCAATGATAAACATTTTCATTTCTTCTAAATGATAATGCAAACCTCTAATTACACCTCTGCCATAATTTTGAACATAATAAGCACGCTGAATAGCTGAAGGATCAATCTCATCAGCAAACGGGACTAATATTCCCCTATCATCAGTAATGCTCTGTATGGGAAGGTATATTGGTTCTTTAAGATCATTTGTGACTTTCATTTTTTCTCCATTTATTTTCTAATATTATTAATATTCTTTTAAAACCATTCATAAGTTAATTTTAATCCATCTTTCAGTTCTGCCGCTGGCATCCTTTGGAGATTATCCCGACGAAAAAATCCGCCCAACAAGAAATGAGAAAAGAATCATGCTTAATTTGTATTTGTTTACTGCTTTTCATAATTATTAATGTATTCAATTGTTTTTTCTTCAATAAATCTAAAAATATTTTTTCTACTAGTTTCAAAGTTCGGGATAAATTTCATTTTTTGCGTTTCACGTTTTATCTTTTTTACTTCTTGCATCCCTTACCGCAACAAGGATATTTAAAAAACCATCAATATTTACTGAGTTTGTGTTTGCTGGATCAGCAATAGAACGAGTAACCGAACCAAGAGCAGCTTGGTGAGAAACGTAATTGCAACCTTTAACAGCATCAACACATGTTTGTTTATTGCGGATGTCGCCTTTTACGAAGGAGAAGTTTGGGTTATCGAAATTATGGTTTATGTTATGCTCAAAGCCTGTACTAAGGTCATCAAGGCAAACAACTTTGTGACCAAGAGAAAGGAAATGGTCAACAAGGTTTGAACCTATGAAACCAGCACCGCCAGTGATAAGTATTTTTTTCATTGTTTTTTCTTTTTTATAGTATGTTTAAATTTTACCACGTTAGATATTTTTCAACAAATAGTTTTTAAGCCTCGATTTAATATATCTTTTTCCCCAAGATGTTTTTTACCCCGTTAAATAATACAAACATTAAGCTATCAAATATTATCGGAATTGAATTTGCTCTGTGTTCATTCATATAAGATTTAACAGGGTGAATACTTTTCTCTATGAGTTGCATCTTGCCAGTTTAGAGAACCTTCAAAATATACTAACTTTAATGGTCTTCTGTTTTTTCTAACTATTGGACTTTTCTTGTTTTCATATTAACTACATTACTATTTTAAGAAAGGTCTATTGCCTGTTCAATAAGTAATTTTTTTATCTCTTTTTTAGAAGGACTTTTAACAAGGTATTCTATTTCTTCACTATAATCTATATCATCAAAATAACTCAGTTGTGTCCTAAATGAAGTGCTATTGCCGTACCCCCTACGAGATAGAACTCTCGCTTAAACAGTTTAACCAATGGTAATAATTCAAGCTGGTTTTTGTTTAAAATCTCTTTATGCATTTCGGTTAAGATAAAGTGTAAAGAAATTATAGATTTCAGGATAATAATTCATTTTTTTCCTTCCCTTAGCTCTTTGTAATATTCTAAGAGCATTGTTGTAACCAATCAACTCAAATAGACGCAGACCGTCATCTAAGGTACCGTAGTTTAAGATAGTCTCTAACAATAATTTCATGGCTTATCTTCTCTTTTTTATCCTCTGGTGTGTACCAAAAAAAGCTGCCATGCTCCCGTATGAAGGTTTTTAATTGTTTATTGTAAGTGGTTTTCATTTGTTAAATATACTCAATTTATCTATCGATTTTACTGATTTTTTATCCTTTTCGCACCAAAGTGTTAAGTTTTTGGAAGATTATAGATAATAAAGGACTAGGTTTTTTACGCAGATTGACCGTTTCACTAATCAATCTACGGTACGGAGTTAGACTATGCTTAACAACAGTTTCGATGCTTCGACTAGGCTTCTCAGCATATCATTCTGCATAGCCGCGAAGGAATTTGTTTTTTCTTTTTTATTGTATGCTTCCCCGTTAGATAATTCTTTGAAGTCTTTGCATAACCACCCCGAAAATTAAAGTACCTCCTTATTTATTTCTTTTACTACATCTAAAAAAGAAGGCTTAACAGATTCTATCACATTATTTAGTAAATGTTTAGGATGCAACACTATTTAGCGACCTCTCAATTTCAGATTTTAAAGCAATATAATGTTGATAATCATTTGCCCATTCAATCATTTCGACATGCTCAATGCATAGCATTTCGACATGCTCAATGCATAGCATTTCGACATGCTCAATGCATAGTGTTTCGTTATCATCTGTCAGTTCACCCTTAGTATATTTATAATAAAAATTTTCTGACACCAAATTATATTTTTTTTCATACAGACTAAGTCGCTTTGATACATTTACTAAAGCATCAACCGACGAATCGTATGTAATTCTTTGCTTTTTCATTTTACACCTTGTTTTGTTCTATATAGTCTTAAATGACAATGTAAGCATTTTATACAGTAATTGCCTTTTATTCCGTTTTTCAATTACCAAATGCCCAAGGAACAATGTGGCAGTGAAACACGACAATATGTCGGCCCCAAACACTATTTGCTTAATGTAATAGTTCAAACAACAAGCATAAAAGAACATTTAGTTAAAACAACCATTCATTTGGACGATGTAACAAGATGTTTTGCAAATGCAACAATCCAATAATTCTTTGTTTGTTGTTGTTTTTCACTTCAATCAGTAGAAATCCGCTCAATCCGGAAAGTGTTGAGCAGAGCTGATTACGCTTTACTAATCACTCATTACTATTTTAAATAACATTCTTTACTTCTTCGGCAAAAGTTTTGAAGTCGCTTAAATTATCCAACAAGCCAACTAACCTTTCTATACTTACTTCAACATATTCATGAATAAAAATATTTCTTAATCCAACCATTCCCAAAAGTTTTTCGGCAATAACCGATTGCAAATACTCCTCTTGTTGTAATATTTTTATGCACTCCCCATACGTTTTAGGATTGCCGAGATTATATTTTGTTACCAAATGGCATGCAACATCAATAACTATTTGAATCGATTCAAATAGTCCGTATCGCAAAACCCATTGTAATTGCAAATTGTTTTTTATTTCCGAAAGCTTATACTCTTTGCGGTATTTTTCCAACTCTACAATGTTTTTTTCCAGTTGGTTTAGCCGTTCAAGCATAATTTCTTTTTCCAAAATTTTTAGAGGATATTCTTTTGTTAAAGGCGGTATTGACCGATTTTCTTAATCTTTCTGTATCAAAATAATATAGAAACGCATTTCGCTTAAAATTAACAAAAGTATCTTTATTTTTTGAAAATAACAATTTGTAATTTGTAGCAATTTGATATGCCAGAAGGGGGTGCTTTTTGTAAATATCGTTAAGTTCAAGCAAATCAATTTTCAAGTTGGTTATTTCTTCTAAGTCAGTAATAATTCGACCAATTAAAAGCAAATCTAAGCTTTTATTACAAAATATCCCCACATCCAAATCACTTTTATTCCCAAACTGCCCCGAAACAAACGAGCCAAAAAGAAGTGCAAATTCCATGTCTTCGTATTGTTTTAAGTAGTTAGTTACTTTTGTTTCGAGTTCGCTTTTGTTCATTTTTATTCAACCAAACATTGTGGGTAAAGGGTTATATAGTATTAGCGCTTTGCCATAGGCATCCTCCGAGGGAGTCCGAGACATTCGGAAAATCCTTGTTTTTTTAAGAATTTTGTGTCTCATATTTGCGGTTACAGCAAATTGAGTTTCACTAATAAATCTACGGTACGGCAAGTAACAACTTCGACAAATAGTCGCAAAGAATTTTATTGTTTTTTGTATGCTTTAGTTGTATTACCAATTCTTTAGATAGTCCAAAAGTCTTGTTTTTATTCTGATTGTTCATCAAAAATACTATTCATTTTTTTCTCTAAACCAACAAATTCAAAACATAATACTCGTTATTGAAACGAAAGTATTCCTCAGAACTTAATAGATAAGGAAGAGCTAAAGGAAGTATCTTTCCAAGAACAGAAATTAAACCAATTAAAATAAATTTTTCGAAGAACTCTTTAATTTTAAAACCTTGTTTATTGCAAACAGTAAAAAAATCCGCGAAATTGGGGAGCCACCGTTACCGCGGATGTTATGTGCGTCGATGCCAATAATCAAAACAAAGAAAACCGCGAAGCCGCAGAGACGCAGAGAAGTTTATCAAATGGAAGAAGAATACTATTAACAAATTTTGATATCATCTATAGAACCAATTCCCAAACTTTTGTATATGTTCTATTATTTTTTCTTTTATTCTTACTTAGCATTTCGTTGTTTATTTTTTGGAGTTCTAAAATAGTTTTTACTTTCTCTTCATAAGGTGTTTTGGCTTTACTCTTATGGTAACGAGCTTTTGCCTTAGATAAATGCATAATGTAATTATTATTAACCATTTTTATCACCAATAAACTTATGATACTCTTTTTCTAAATTAAATTGTTTAAGAATATTTAGAAACAATGTTTTATTATATTCGGCTTCTGCTAAAAACCTCGCAAATCTTTCTCTATCTGACAATCGGTTTGTTTGCAACATTATTGCCATTAAGTATTCTGCATCCAAAATATATGTTTTTTCATTAAAAATAATTATTTCCGATCTATGTTTTAGAGCCTCTTTAACCAAATCATTGTAGGCAAGTAGAAATTGGACGGGAATTCCTTCAATTATTATATGTTCATTTTCGGTTTTATATCCGAATTCTCTTGCCCAACTATAAATACCAGCTAATGGGTTCAGAGTATTTTCTTCTCCGGAAACATGTACAATTAAATCTAAATCGTATGTAACAGATGGTTCAATATAATAAAATTGAGCCATACCACCAGCCATGGCATAGCTTTCAATAATATTTTTTTCTAGCAATTCATTTATTATTTGTAATGTTTTCTGCATAATTAGAATATAAGGATTTTAGTTATTAAATAGATATTAAAACTTTACTATAAAGAAAAAATACTTTTCACTTCCATACTTTCTGTCGCACAATAAACTAAATACTTGGTCACTTAGTTAAGGTATTTCACATACTGTTTTTTGTGTTTTTTTCCAATATCTATTAAATTTTGTATCTGCAGCTTTGCAACCCTATCTTCAGTAATCAAACCGGTAAGAATAAAAAAGATAGGTAGTAGTGCTACCTCTAATCCAATCCACCAACTTTCAACTTGAGCATATATTGTAAGAGCAATTAAGAATGAAAAATTTAGAACTTCCCACTCAATTTTTAATTGTTTTACATAATTCAAATCTATCTCCAAGTCCAATTAACAAATTGGGTTTTAATCTTTTATAAGCTTCAGCAAATGAAATTAAAGCTAACCCCATTGATTTTGAAACACCAATATTTGTATCAGAGGAGAGAAGGATTTCAATTTTTTCATCTATTTTAAGACCGTCTTTTTCAATTTCTTTATAAGTTAAACCAAATTCTGGAGAGAGGTGCATTCCAGTAGCAATTATTTGTCCATAGGACTCTTACAGAGAATTTTGTAATTTTGGTCATTTATAAATTTATCAATAAGTGGTTTTAACAAACCATATTCTGCACGTGTGCCGGTTATAAAACAAATTTTTCTCATTGTTTTTTCTTCTTTATAGTATGCTTAAATTTTACAACGGCAAAATTGAATTCGATTGAAGTTTCTGTATCACTAATTTTTAAGTCATCGTCAAGTATTTCTGTAATCAGCTCCCCGCTTTTTTGCATTAAGTTTTGTTGTTCGTTTTTATCTACAATAACTTGTAACTGTTTTACATTTCTTGATAATTCTTTTATTTTTGAGAAAGTTTCTATAATTGCTAATGTTGTTTGCGTTGCACTTTTACTTTTAAGAATGGTTGCCAACATGTATAATCCTTTTTCCGTAAAGGCTTTTGGTAAAAAGGGTGAATATTTTAACTTTTTGAGGTGGTCGAAATTTTCGACCACCTCATTTGTTTTAACCATTTCTTTTTTATCAGAAGTCGAAATTTTCGTCTTCAATAATTCCCAATCATCTTTGTTAAGCTCAATAATATATCCTTCAGGAAATTTATCCGGATTGTTTTTAACAGCCTCATTAATTCTTTTTGTTTCAACGTCATATAATTCTGCAACATCACTATCAATTATTACTTTTTTACCACGAATTTCTATAATCAATTCTTGTATGTTTTCTAATTTTATAATATTACTCATATTATCTCATCTTCTTTGTAATCATTTTGTGCAGCATTACCAAGAGTTTTATACCATCTCATCGGAGATATACCATTGCCAGGTCTCTTAATTCCAATATTATCAACTGTAAATATCTCGCCTTTTTTTATTGGATTTATAGCAATAATACTTTTTCGCGCAATTGGAATATTCTTAGTTTCGGAAGGAGAAGGCTTTTTAATACCATTGCCAAGGGCTTTTTCAACATTTCTGATTGCCTTAACCATTGCTTCAAATTCTGGAGGTTCCAATGAAGCTTTATGGTCTGGCCCTTCCATATTTCTATCAAGTGTAAAATATTTTTCTATTATTTCCGCCCCAAGAGCAACTGCAGCAATTGGAACCTCAATACCCGGAGTATGATCTGAAAACCCAACCTTTACATTAAAAGCATTTTTTATGGTTATCATTCCTAGTAGGTTCACATCTTCATAAGGTGTGGGATATTCTGTATTACATTGTAGAACAGTAATGTTTTCTTTTTCAGTTCTATTATTAATTAAAACATCTAAAGAATCCTCAATTTCACCTAAATCACTCATTCCCGTTGAGAGTATTACCTTTTTATTTAACTTGCCTATTTTTTCAAGATATGGAAGATTAATTATTTCGCCGGAAGGTATTTTAAATAATTCTAATCCTAATTCATTAAGTAAATCTATACTTTCTAAATCGAAAGGAGAAGAAAGAAATTCTATTCCTATTTTATTACAATAATCTAATAATTCTCTATGAGCATCAACATCAAGTTCTAATTTTTTTATCATCTCGTATTGAGATTCATTTTTATCCGTAGTTTCTTTTTGGTAATCAGCTTTATCAGCTAATTTACTTACTAACTTTTCGGCTTTGAATGATTGAAACTTTACGGCATCAGCACCAAATTCGGCTGCTTCATCTATCATTTTTTTAGCAATTTCAATTGAGCCGTTATGATTTACACCAGCTTCGGCTATAATATAAGTTTTACTCATTTTACTTTCCTTGTAGGATTGCCAACATAGACTCCGGATAATGCAATGTTTTTATGGACAGTTGAACCAGCTCCCAAAACTACTTCTGAAGTAATAGTTGTTCCCTGAATAATATTTGAGCCAGTTCCAATTAAACAATTATCTTCAATTTTTACTTCGCCACTTAACGTAACACCGGGAGCAACATGAACATAATTACCTATCTTACAATCATGTTCAATAGTAGAGTTTGTGTTAATTATTGAATAATCTCCAATATTAGAATCAACATTAACAACAACTCCATCCATTACAACTGTTCCGTTTCCAATTTTAACATTTTTATTTATTATTGCAGTTGGTGAAATTATTGTTGGAAATTTAAAGTTTGAGTTTTCATATTTTGCTACAATTGTCTTTCTAATTTTTGAAGTCTCAATTTGACCAATGCCCAAAGCAACAAACTCTATTTTGTTTTTATAGAGTTTTATAAAATCGTCATCGTTACCTAAATATGTAAGTCCTAAAAAATCTTCTTTTTTATTTGTATCAATATATCCAATAATCTCATATTTATTTAATTTTAGAATAATAGAAGCAACTACTTTTGCATGTCCACCACCACCAATAATTGCAATTTTTTTCATTGGTTGGTTCCCTCGTTTTGCGAAGTGTTAGTTAGTATTTGCCAATAGCCAGTCTTTTCTTTTCCTACTCGTGTTATTTTTTTTTTCTCTTTAAGGGTCTTTAAATCTCGTAAAATTGTTCTTTTGTTAACATTTAAGATCTCAGCTAATTTAGTAGAGGTTATTCTGTTGTTTTTTTCAATTTCGGTTAAAATTTTCTTTAATCTATTATCGGTGACATTATCGGTGACATTATCGGTGACATTATCGGTGACATTTTTATTTAAAGAATAAAAAGTTGTCCAAAAAACACTCATTCCATATTTAAAGTTAGGTTCAGGAATGCCATAATTTGCACAATCATTTACAATATTAATTGTTCCACGTCCCCAGTTTTCTATTAATCCAGCTTTATAGAAAATAGATGCGATAATTGGGTTTGTAGGAACTGATGGATGAGACTCTTTTAATAATTCTATAGTAATTTGTTCTGGCAACAATGCTCCGTTTGTAAATGTAATTTTATCTTCGTAAACCTTAATTTGTAAATTTGAGGTGTTTGTATAATCACGATGAATAAGAGCATTGATTACAGCTTCCTTTAACGCTTCATAAGGATATTCTAACTTCTCTCTTCGATGTATTCCTTCAAAACTAATATAGCTTTTAAGATATTTAGTTTTTAGAATATCTAAAATTAAATCAACTTGATTGATTAGGTTACCCTCAATAATGTCACTTGTTAAAATATCAACTTCAGATAAAAACTTACCAATTTTTGAATGTGATTGAATAAAATACTTTTGAGGATTTTTCCCAAAAAGCAAGACTGCGGCACGTTTTAAATAATTACCCTCATATAAATTTAATTTCCGTAGAAGTGATTCAGTATCATTTTCGTTTTTTATTGATGGAATTCTATCAAGAGCTAAAATCTTAAATTTTTCAATTGTTCCCTCGTCAATTTCATCAATAGTAAAATTTTCAACTGGAATATCATCCCAAGTTTTACCATACTTTTTAAGTAAAAAGTGGGATAGTTCGCTCCCTTTTAATTCAGTTGTTACGCTTCCACTTCTAACATAAAATTTACCGTGATACGAAATTGGGGCAAAACTCTTGGAAATTTTTGTTTCTATAATTATTTCCCCATCAACTTTATTTGTTGATACTCCTGCAGTAATTCCCAAATTATTTTTAATTTTATTTGGTAACTGTTCTAACTCTTTTTCCGAATTACTACATCCAACTATTGATTTATTATCATCAATACCTATAAATAGAATTCCACCAGATTTGTTTGCAAACGCACAAAGTGTTTTTAAGTGTTTATCATCCCAGTTTCTCTTAAACTCAACAGTCTCATTCTCACCTTGATTTATAATGTTTTGATAAATATCTAAGGTCATTTTATTATTAACTCAACTTAATTTCTCAATTACCAATTCAATTTCACTGTTACTAATATAAACACTACATGGGATATTTAAAGTTTTATCAACAAGTTTTAATGTGTTTTCAATTTTATAACTTTCACATTTAGCAAATGGTTTTTGAAGATGGTTTGGATACCAAATTGGTCTTGTTTGAATTTTATACTCTCCAAGCTTTTTCATTAACCGTTCTCTATCAAGAGGATAGTTTTCATCAATTTGCAAACCATACATCCAATAATTATTGTTTGCATAATCAGGAACATCTGCAAGTGTTAGTGAATCTATTTTTTCAATTGCTTCTTTATATTTTAGAAAATTACTTTTCTTAATAGAAATATATTTATCAAGTTTTTCCAATTGAGCAACTCCAATAGCGGCAAGAACATTTGTCATTCTGTAATTATAACCAACCGCGTTATGAACATATCTGATTTCATCATCTTTGGCTTGTGTTGTTAAATATTTAGCTTTTTTCGCAAACTTTTCATTATCGGTTAAAATCATTCCACCACCACCGGTAGTAATAATTTTATTTCCATTAAAAGAGATAGTTCCAAAATCGCCTATTGTTCCTGTGTGTTTACTTGCAAAATCACCTTTTGTGTATCTTGTACCAAGACTTTCGGTTGAATCTTCAATAATTTTAATATTTCGTTCTTTGCAAAGTGGAACTAACTCATCCAACCAAACAGCATTGCCCAATATATGAACAGGAATTATTGCAGAAATTCTTTTTCCAGATTTTTTATTATAAGTAAATCCATCTCTAAAGATAGTCTCATTTTTAATAAACTCAATTGTTTTTGCTGAATCAATATTGTAATATTTATCAGAATCCATAAAAACGAGATTTGCATTTACATATTTTACTGCATTTATAGGTGCTATAAATGTGAGAGATGGTACTATTACTTCGTCATCAGTCTCTACACCAGCAATAATTAATGAAATATGTAGTGCTGCTGTACCATTAACTGTAGCAATTGCATGTTTTGCTCCGGTATATTCCGCAATTTTTTGTTCAAACAGATCTACATATTTACCAGCAGAAGATACCCACTCGGTATCAAGACATTCTTTTACATATTTCCATTCGTTTCCTTTTATTGAGGGGACGGAAAGAGGTATCATTAAAACTCCGGTTAAATATTTTTATAATTATCAGAAAATGGATTCGTTAATATATTATTTTTAATAATATCATGAATTTCTCTTATCCCATCAGGAACTCTTTTAGTAATTTCAAAACCTAATTCATTCTTTATTTTGCTAAAATCTACACGATAATCACGTGGATCTTCATCTCTTTTAACGTATTTTATTTTTGCATTTGGTTCAACTTTTAATATTTCATCAGCTAACATCTTTTTTTGATAATTTTCATTCGTATCACCAACTCCAAACACATTTTGTCTTACTTTTTCACTCGGACTTTCAAGAACTAAAACACAGGCTCTAGCCAAATCTTCCACATGACAATAAGGTCTCCAAAACTGTTCTCCAAAAATTAAAAGCTCATTACCAACTGCAACCTCTCTTACAAATTCATTAACTGTTAAATCAAACCTTAAACGAGGAGAAAGTCCATAAACAGTTGAAAAGCGTAAAGCTGTTGGGATAAAATCATTCCTAATTTCAGTTTCCATCATATGTTTTTCAAATTTAACTTTTAGTTTAGCATACAATGATACAGGGCTCAAATCAGATTTTTCATTCACAAATCCGTCTCCTTCCATTTTACCATAATTACTACAAGTAGAAGCAAAAACAAATCTTTTTACATTATTATTCTTATTTGAAATATCAAAAACAAGTTTTGCACCCTCCCAATTGGTGGATTCGGCTATTTCCGGTTCTTTTGAACAAGCAGGATCTCCAACAATAGCTGCAAGATGTACTACACCGTCAACTCCATCAATAGCTTTTATAACATCTGTTTCATTTCTAATATCACCTTTAACAAATTCAAAATTTGGATTATTAAGAATACTAATTAAAGATTCTCCTCCAAAATTTAATTTATCTAATCCTCTTACAGCATAACCTTTATTCAACAATTGTCTTGTTAATACCGAACCAATATATCCAGCAACACCTGTAACTAGTATTTTTTTCATCTACTTTTCTCCGAATTAAAATGCTCTTTATAAATTTCTTGGACTTCCTTAAAACCATCTGTTCTTCCAATATCTAACCAATAATCCATTATTCCATATTTAATTATTGGTGTTTTTTCATCAATAGGCACATATTGTGCAGTTCCGTAAGTTTCGCTTGTTGAAGTTACTAACACATTATCTAATTTATGAACTCGTGCAGATTGCAGAATATTATATGTTCCAGTAATATTTGTTTCAATATATGCTTTTGGAGAAATATACGAATATGGTATTCCAATTAATGCAGCTAAGTGGAAAACTTAACTGCACCCTTTCATGGCATCAAAAACCGAATCGTAATCTCTCACATCTCCTAAAACTACTTCAATTTCACTTTTAACCCTAGAGTTTTCGAGCCATCCCCAATTACCTTGTGAATTATAATGCACAAAGGCTTTTACTTTAAATCCTTGTTCAACCAATAATTCTGTTAAATATGAGCCAATGAAACCACCAGCTCCTGTTACTAATGTTTTTTTCATTTATTTTACCAAATCGCTTTTTATCATTTTTGATACTAATTCTCTTAAATTCGTTTGTGCCTTCCAACCTAACTTTTCATTAGCCTTTTTAGGGTTCCCAATTAATAATTTCCCAAAGGGACAGGCAACCTCAGTTCCGCCCAATAAGAAGGCGGACAAGTGGGCGAAAATATTTTGTCCAAAGGACTCCTTCGGAGGATTAACTTCAACAACAACAGTGCTTCGGCTCCGCTCAGCAACAACTTCGATGCTTCAATTAAACTCAGCATATCACTCTGCTCAGTATGGAATTGGTTGAATGGCAGCTTCTGCATCCAATCACCCAATCATTCTCGCAGAGTCCTTCGGACATTCGTCCAATCTCTTTAATCAATCTTTCACAAACACTTTTTCCCAATCCGATTTTACCATAATCTTAACTAAGTCGTTAATTTTTGTTTCTGCATCCCAATTCAATTCCTTTTTTGCTTTTGCTGGATTACCAATGAGCAACTCCACTTCTGTGGGACGGTAGTAACGTGGATTAACTGCAATTATAATATCACCAATATCAAATTTAGGATTAGGAATATTGGAACTTTGGAATAATGGAATATTTCTATTTATTGATTTAATTATTCCTTTTTTGCCGAAGGCACCTCTTTGGGGCATTTTCGCCTTTGCCTTGCCATTCTAACTCGATGCCAAGTTCACTAAAAGCCAATTCGCAGAATTCTCGAATTGTGTGAGTTTCTCCGGTTGCAAGGAGGTAGTCATCAGCTTTGTTGTGTTGTAAAATTCTCCACATACCGTCCCCACATTAAATAAGGTACAGAAAATAATTTAACGTGGCAAGCCACATGAAATAAGATTTAGAAAACAATAATCTCTTATAAAGAGAATTTTATTTATAAGCAAAAGCTATTAAAAAAATGTAATTTCACGTGTCAGGCAATACTCCGGCACATACCCCCAGAGTACCGAGAATTAATTTATCTTGCAAGCCCATTTGAGTCATGTTCTAGTTTCTTGAGCATTTCTGAAGCATTCAAATTTATATTTGAGAATGCAAACCATTTTTTGCCTAAATCCTTTAAAGACGCACCTATATGGTAAACAATTCCGTTATCAATAATTAAAAATCTATCGTGCGATTTATGAAATTGTTTAATCTTTATATTTGGATATTGTGCGTTAAATTTCTCAATATCTAAATTCAACTTTTTAGTAATCTTTGAAGTATAAATTGTAGTTTCAATATTTTTCTTTCTCTTAGATAGCATAAATAAAACCGTTTCATCAATATAGTTGTCAATTAAAATAATAGATTTGCGTGCTGATTTAATAATATTAACAATAAAATTATAAGCATCAAACACTTCTCCATCGTAAAAAACACCTTCTTTAGGCTGATAGTCAGATTTTATTAATAATTCAAACTTTTCATGTGTTTATAATTTAATATTTTTGCCACATGGAACTCGCACTATAATCATCCCCTTGTGTGTAAAGATTTTTCATGCTCGTTTCATCATGTTCTTTCAGTTTTTTCTCAATTTTCTCTATTTTTTGATTTAAAACGTACCCTTTTAAAAGGTATTCTTTAAGTATTTTGTTTGCCCATATACGAAATTGTGTGCCACGAAGTGATTTTACTCGATAACCGACAGAAATTATAACATCCAGATTATAAAATTTAGTTTTATAATTTTTTCCATCTTATGCAGTTAGTAAGGAATCCTTACTAACTGCAAATTTTTATAACTTCTCTTCCTTAAATACGTTACCAATATGAAGCGTAATGTTATTACGGGTAGTATCAAAAAGCTCTGCCATTTGAGCCTGGGTCAACCAAACAGTTTCGTTCTCAAGCCTTACATCAAGTTTTGTAGAACTGCTCTTTGATTGATATATTATTATTTTTGCTTTTGACATCATATTTAAGATTTTATGCTGATTTAATCATCATAACAAATCACTTTTTACCATTTTTGCAACTAATTCCGGTAAATCTACTTTTGCCTCCCATCCAAGTACATTTTTAGCTTTTTGCGGATTACCAATAAGGAGCTCAACCTCAGTCGGTCTAAAATATTTAGGGGAAACCGAGACAACAACAGAACCAACAGAAAAAGGAAGATTGATTGATTGGAAGATTGGTTGATTGGAGTTTTTTAATAACTCTTCCAATTTAGACTTATCAATTGCTGAAACTACGCCTTTTTCTTTAACACCTTCGCCTTGCCATTCGATTGTTACACCTAATTCTGCAAATGAAAGTTCAACAAATTCACGAATAGTATGTGTTTTTCCAGTTGCGAGGACAAAATCATCAGCAGTATCTTGTTGAAGCATTCTCCACATACCTTCACAATATTCGGGGGCGTAACCCCAATCTCTTTTTGAGTCAAGATTACCAAGAACTAATTTGTCTTGTAAACCCAACACAATTCTTGTTGCTGCCATTGTAATTTTACGGGTTACAAAAATTTCTCCACGTCTCGGGGATTCGTGGTTAAAAAGAATA
>JAKITG010000131.1 GCA_021648195.1 Flavobacteriaceae bacterium
CAACTTTAAACTTTAAACTCTTAAAGGCTGAGATCATACCCATTGAACCTAGAACAGGTAATGCTGTTTAGGAAGGCGATAGTCACTATTTACAAATTTAAACCTAAGAATAATTACCTCTTTTTATTCGATTATTAAAACATAATCGTATGAAAAATTTATTTCTATTCTTAACTTTCTTGACTTTATCGGTCAATACAATTGCTCAAGAGAACCAACAAATCAAACCTTCTCAGGATTCTACAAAAATTGAAAAATTAAATGAAGTCATTGTAAGGGCTGTTCGTGTAAAACTTGACGCGCCAGTGACACATTCAAATTTGACTAAAAAGGAAATTTCAAAACGTAATTTAGGGCAAGATATACCAATATTATTAAACTATTTACCATCGGTAGTTAGTTCATCAGACGCTGGTGCTGGCATAGGTTACACACACATTCGTGTACGTGGATCGGATGCTACTCGTATAAATGTAACCATTAATGGTATTCCGTATAATGATGCAGAAAGTCAGGGAACATTTTGGGTAAATTTAGGAGATTTTTCTTCGTCAATCCAAAGTTTACAATTACAACGAGGTGTTGGAACCTCTACAAATGGATCTGGAGCTTTTGGAGCAAGTTTAAATATTTTAACCGATGCTATTTCTAAAGGTGCTAATGCAGAAATTTCAAATTCATTTGGCTCTTATGGTACAAGAAAACATACTATAAAGTTTAGCACAGGAAAATTAAATAATCACTTCGAGATCTCTGGACGTTTATCTAATATCTATTCTGATGGATATGTTGATAGAGCTTTTGCTGATTTAAAATCGTACTTTTTACAAGCTTCCTATGTTGATGATAATACCTTAATTAAAGTAATAACTTTTGGAGGAAAAGAAAAAACCTATCAGGCTTGGTTTGGTTTAACAGTTGAACAATTAAAGAAAAACCGTCGTCAAAATCCTTATACTTATGATAATGAAACAGATAATTATGAACAAAATCATTATCAATTTCATTGGAATGAGCAATTGAATAAATATTGGTCAACCAATATTGGTTTAAATTATACCAAAGGAGAAGGTTATTTTGAACAATTTAAAGAAAACAAAAAAGTAGCAGATTTTAATGGAATTGTAGAAGCAACAGATGGCAGCAGAACAGATTTAATTGTTCGCCGTTGGTTGGATAATGATTTTTATGTTGCCAATTTTAATGTAGCTTATCAGAAAAAAGCATTAGATATTATCTCTGGAATTTCATACAGTAATTATTTAGGAGATCATTTTGGTGAAGTAATTTGGGCAAAACAATTTGCAGATAATGCCAATATTCGTGACCAATATTATTTTAGTGATGCTAAAAAAACAGATTTTAGTATTTTCTCAAAAGCAACCTTTAGAATTGCAAATAATTTAAAAGCATTTGTAGATTTACAAGGTCGTTTTGTAAACTATAAAACAGCTGGCTTGACTTCTGATAGAAATCCTATTGATATAAATAGTGATTTTAGTTTTTTCAATCCGAAAGTTGGGTTTTCTTATAATATTAATAATGAAAATAATCTGTATATTTCTTATGCAAGAGCCAATAGAGAACCTAATAGAAAAGATTTTGAATTGAACGAGAACGTAAAATCTGAAAAATTAAATAATGTAGAATTGGGCTGGAGATTAAAGAATAAATCGATAAAACTGAATGCTAATATTTATTATATGCAGTATAAAGATCAATTGATTTTAACAGGAGATATTGATGATACTGGAGATTATAGAAGAGAAAATGTTGCAAATAGTTATCGTCTAGGTTTAGAATTTGATGCCGATATTCGTTTAGGTAATAAGTTTTATATTCGCCCAAATATTGCCATTAGCTCAAATAAAATAAAGGATTTTATTTTAAATAGAGATGGAATTTCTAAAAATTTAGGAGATACAAATATTGCTTTTTCTCCAAATATAATTGCAGGAAATGCTTTGGTTTATCAACCTGTAGAAAACTTACAATTATCTTTTTTGTCTAAATATGTGGGTGAGCAGTATTTGAGTAACACCGATACTGAGGCATCAAAATTAGACAGCTATTTTACAAGTGATTTTAATATTTTTTATGAACTAAAAACCAAATCAATTTTTAAATCAATTGTATTTACAGGTTTAGTAAACAATGTCTTTAATAAAGAATATGTTGGTCGGGGTTATACTTATTTAGACTTTTGGTCAACTCCTGGAAACTCATTTGAGGTACAAGGATATTATCCACAAGCAACTACTAATTTTTTGGTTGGAGTTACTTTAAAGTTTTAAAAAGGATTCTGGAAAGTAAAATTACTTGAGTTATTCTTTCACTTTACAAGTATTTTGTCCTAATAGTGAATAAATTGGACATGAACCTATTAATGTTGTAAGTAACATAATAATTGCAACAGCCCAAAGCGCATATTCCATCCAAGCAGCTTCAAAACTGGCAGTGTATGCAAAATAAGATGCAACAAAAGCAATAATTACTCTTACAACTTTATCGATATTTCCTACATTTTTTTTCATAATAGTAACTTTTTAGGTTAAGGGTCGAAATTAATAATTTTATTGGCAATATGGTCAAAAATAATTATACTTTACGGAGCAAGGCAAGTAGGAAAATCTACATTATTAAATTTGGTTCTACTGCAAAAAACTATGACTAATTTTACAATTCTTAATTGTGAAAATAGTACAGTATCAGATGTTTTGTCTAGTAATAACCTTTCTAGGGTCAAATTATTATTTGGTAATGCAGAGATAATTGCATTAGATGAGGCACAAAAAATTGAAAACATAGGCTTAATTCTTAAACTTATTTACGATAGTAATGATTTTACTTGTAAACCAATAATACTATTTTACAATTTCTAAATTACTTCCACTCCAGTTTTTAAAGCCGCCTTGTAAATCATATATTTTGGTAAAACCTGCTGTTTCTAATTTTTTAGCAGATTTACCACTTCTTTTTCCACTACGACAATAAATATATAAATGTTTGTCCTTATCTAATTTTGACATTTGAGCTACAAAATTTTCATCGAAAAAATTTATATTTTTTGCTCCTTTAATATGCCCTAAATTATACTCTTTTGGTGTGCGAACATCAATTAATTGAATATCTCCTAATTTTGAGTTTAAATCAGTTGGATTAATCAATTCAACTACTGGCTTTGTTTGAACAACTTCTGTATTTTTAGATTTTGCTGTGCCTTGAGTATAACTTGTTAAAGTAAAAATGGCTATTGATAAAGTAATTAGTAGTTTTTTCATAATATGATATTTTTGTTTAATAAAAGTAACCTTAAATGTATCTCCTATATTTGCAAAAGTATAAAATTATAAATTATAGATTTGCTTATTAAAGTGAAAAGAATGAAAGGCAGGATTGTAACGAAATAGCTCAAGAAGTATATTAGTGAACGGTTACTCTTAAATTCATTTTTTATTTGTAATATAAGCTACACTTGATATTATAATTGTTGGATATATTTAATAATCTCTTTAGATCTTTAAAAAATAATTTATTTACTACATTACACAACAGCAACCTGCTTACCTTTACTTAACCATTCATTCATACCTCCAGAAAAATTAAGAATATTATCATATCCGTTTTTAACTAAAACAGAATATGCTATTGATGCTCTATGACCGCTTTGACAATGAATAATTACCTCTTTATCTTTAGAAATCATATCTAAATTTTCTTCAATAGTACCAAAATAAACATTAATTGCTCCTTCAATATGCCCTTCTTTGTATTCAGAAGCACCTCTCAAATCAACTACTAGAGTACCGTTATTTTGCTTTTCAATTGTTTCTTCTATTGACACAAAATTCATTTTTTCTAAATCGCCATTATAAGCATCAGTAGATGAAATATATCCTACAAGATTATCAAGACCAATTCTCATTAATTTTCTAGTAAGCTCTTCTGTTTGATTGTTATCTGCAAGAATCATAAAATCTTCTTTATAGGTCAAATATAAACTAGATTTTGTTGCAAAGAAATTATCACTTGCAGGAGCGTTTATAGATCCAGATATAAATCCTTTTGCAAATTCAGATTTTTCACGAGCATCAAAGAGCTTAACACCGTTAGAGAATTTTTCATTAAACTCAGCATCACTTAAATGTTTTAATTTAGGTACTTTTGTCAATAACTTTCTATCAATTTTATTTAGACTTTTCATCATTGCGAAATACTTAGGCGGTTCTGGTTGATCTAATAATAAGTAATCTATAAACCCTTTTTTATCACTACTATACTGAAAAGCCCAGTTACGGTGTTTTTCGTAACCAACTGTTGAGTTAGGCACAGATCCTAATTCTTTACCACATGCAGAGCCCGCGCCATGTGCTGGCCATACTTGAATAAAACCTGGAAGTTTACTAAATGCTTGTATCGAATCATACATCTCTAGAGCTCCAGCATCTGCAGTACCTATCATTCCAGCTGCTTTTTCTAATAAATCTGGTCTTCCTATATCTCCAACAAAAACAAAATCACCTGTAAAATACATAACTGGCTCAAGACTAGCAGGTGTATCTGTTAAAAGGAAACTTATACTTTCTGGTGTATGACCTGGTGTATGTATTACTTCAAATTCTAGATTTCCTACTTTAAACACATCTTTATGTTTTAGTTTTACAAGATTAAAATCAGTAATTTCATATTCCCAACCTTCACCTCCTTCATCAGACACATACATCTTTGCTCCTGTCAATTCAGCAATTTCTCTAGAACCTGCTAAAAAATCGGCATGAATATGAGTTTCTAATACATGAGTAATTTTCATGTTATTTTTTTTAGCAATTTCAATATACACATCTACATCTCTTTTAGGGTCAATGATAGCGGCAACACCTTCTTTTTGGCAACCAATAAAATAACTTGCATGTGCAAGACTTTTGTCATAAATTAGTTCAAAATACATCGTATAAATTTTATGTTAATAATACTTCAAAATTACTTTAAATTAATATTCTACTAAGTAACGAAAGTTACACTTTGAAAGTGCAACTTTTATTAGTCAAAACTCTAAATTTCTGTAGAGGGTAGCTTTTTAAGTTTTAAATGTAAGCTATGTTATTTAATTTATCTGTTTGACATATTTATTAAATTCCCTTTTGGTTTTGATACCTTTACAGTCATTTTCATAATAATCAACAGCTTTTTGAATACTTATAAAACAGTTTTCAAACCCAATTTTATCAATAACACCTCCTTTTTTCATAACATCTCTAACTGGACCTTTCATATCTGAAAAAGAGATTCTTATTCCTTTGGCTTGATAGGTATCAATAACATCGATTAAGGCATGAACACCAGAACTATCCAAACCATTCATACTTTCACCATCAATGATGATTAGTTTTAATTTATCTTTTTTTTCTGCAACCAATTCTTCTAATTTATCTTTAAAAAAAGTAGTGTTTGCAAAATACAATTGTGCATCAAAACGAACGATTAAAATATCTTCTTTAGGAGTAATATCTTTTCCAAAACGATTTACATTTCTATAAAAATGTGTACCATGAATATTTGCCAAGACAGCAACATGAGGTCTTGTTGTTTTTAAAATAACAATAGCTAAGGATAAGATTACACCTAAACCTATTCCTCTTTCAATTCCTATAGTTAAGGTTGCAATAAATGTTATGAGCAATAAGAAAAAATCGGTTCTATCACTTTTCCATAAATGAATGGCTTCTTTATAATCTACTAATCCAAAAACTGCAACCATAATTACCGATGCTAATATTGTTTTTGGTAAATTATAAAATAACGGTGTTAAAAATAATAGAGTAATTATTATTAAAACAGCACTAATTATTGTTGCTAAACCTGTTTTGGCTCCAGCTTGGTCATTTACTGCTGTTCTTGAAAATCCACCTGTTGTAGGAAAGGATTGAAAAAATGACCCAAACACATTTGCTAATCCCAACCCTATTAATTCTTGATTTGG
>JAKITG010000132.1 GCA_021648195.1 Flavobacteriaceae bacterium
TTAAAACCTTCTTTGTTGTTTTTGAATTGATAATGGTTGTTATTCATATCCATCACATCAAAAACAACTGCACTAATGTCAATACCAAAATAATTTGTACCTTTACTCATATAATAAAATTTATGAAAGGACAATCTACACGAGTTTCAACAACTTAAAAACGAAGTCTAATAGCTTCACAGAACTGTACGAAATCTGAGTAGAAAAGAGCGGGGATTTTCAATGTTGACGAGATCAAAGTCTCTACGTATAAAATAATCTTATTCCGCTCTTTTGTTCTTTCTGATTTATAATTTTTAAAGTTACGAAATGTAACTTAATCTTTAAAATGCAAACTTAAGATGTATAAAAATAATAGCGGTTTTAGTGCTAAATTCAAAGGTCATATTTTTGTACAAAGTTTAGTGATAAATTGAAGGATAAGTGCCTTGAAATCCGCTACTATTCTTATACTAACCGAAACAGCGACCAAAATTAAAAACATCATCTGAAAGTAGGCTTATTAAATTATTTTAAAATGAATTTAGAACAAGAATTAGTTGAAAAATTTCAAGTTGAAGAATTAAAACAACGTTATGAAATGAAAAAGAAAAAATGGCTAAAGCCTCATGACTCAAATGAAATAGGAGCAATTATTAAATTGTAGATTGAAAAATTAACTTTTGAGAGGAAAGTTATTCTTAACCTTCCTCTCTTTTAAAAATTATATAACGTGATTAAATACATATTACTTTTCCTACCAATATTCGTAATTTCTCAAACTGAATTAGAAATAAAGGGAACAATTATAGATTCTAATAATGAAACTAAATTAATAAATGCAGATGTTTATTTTAAAAATTATCCTTACGGAACAACATCTAATAATAATGGTGAATTTAAGTTTAATTTTAATAAAATATCAAAAAATGACACCTTGATAGTTTCATATTTAGGCTATAAAGAGTTTAAAATAAAAGTTTATGATTTCTTAAAATTAAAAGATACAAAAATATACTTAGTTGAATATGTAACACTAATCGATGAAATAATAATTTCTAACGCAAACCCTTTAACAATATTGAAACAATCGGCTGCTAATTATGATCATAATCATTTTACAAATAGCATTACTTATAAAGGAACAGTTATACAAGTATCACAAGAAAATAAAACAATCACAAGACTTTCTTATTCAGATATATTGTTAAAAACAACAAAAAGACAACGAAAAAAAAATACAATTATACCAATTGCTAAACAATATAAAAAAGAAAAAAATAGTAAACTAAGTGAATTTAGTTTAATAAAATTATACCAATTAGTAGATTTTTTAAAACTAAAAAATAAAATATCCTATTTTATTAAAAATTATTCAAAATTTGATGAAGTTTTATTGAGTGAAAAAAAATATGGTGCGTATAGTATTTACGAGATAAACCTAATAAAAAATATTAATTCAATTAAAAAAACTAAAATATCCTTTTTTATTGAAAAAACAACTAAGAGTATTATTTCATTAAAATTAGAAGGAGATAGAATAGAACAATGGCATTTTATTTTAGATGAGAATGATGAAAAAATAAAGAGAAAGCCAATATTCAGTACAGGAGAAATTGTGTTTAGACCTTATAAAGAGAAGTGGATTTTAAAAGAAATAAAAACATCTTTAAATGTAAGTTATAATATAGAATCTAATGGACAAAAACAAAATATAGAAAACTATAACGAAGCAAGAATTATAATTAATGGTTTGTATAATGGAATTGCAGAAAAAAATAGAAAATTTGATTTACATGTTGATATCTTTAACCAGATAAGAAAAATAGAAACAAACTTTCTAAATATTGAAAACAGACTAAACTCAAAAGAATTGAAATTTATAAGAGAATAATTATGAAAAGTAAAAAAGTTTTTGGATTAGATATAAGGTCTTTAGGTGCTTTCAGAGTCGTGATTGGCTTAGTCTTAATATATGATTTTATTTTTGAAAAGTTATTTTATTTCAAGACACTATCCTAAAAAGTACGAAAATCTAGCAGAATAACATTGAGCAAATATTACTAATTGCCTCTTTTTTTATTCTCCAGTCAAAACCCAAGTACCTTTTTCTATTAAAGGAATTGCCTGTTTATATTTAACCGTTTTACTTTCACCACTCATTACATTTCTAATTTCTACCCTATCATTACGTCCAATTTTACGTTCTTCTCTAACGATAGTTTCTGTAATTTGACGTTCTTGGGTTTGGTTTGTTTGCAAATCATCATTAGGGTTATTAAACTCTGCTTTTGACAGCTTTACTTTTTCTCGTTTTTGCTCTCTTGCTTCACTTACTTGATTGGCATTTTGATTTGGCAATTCTCCTTTAAATAAGAACGACAAAACTTCTTTATTCACTTCAAGTAGCATCTTTTTAAACAACTCAAACGATTCGAATTTATAAATTAATAATGGATCTTTTTGTTCGTATTGTGCATTTTGAACCGATGTTTTTAAATCATCCATTTTACGTAAATGATTTTTCCAAGATTCATCAATTATAGATAACGAAACATTTTTTTCAAAATCGTTTATCAATACTTTACCTTCACTTTCGTAGGCTTCTTTTAAATTAGTAACTACTTGAATTGTTTTTACACCATCGGTAAACGGCACTACGATACGCTCATATTGATCGCCTTGCGTTTCAAAAACATTTTTAATTACAGGAAAAGCAGCTACGGCATTATTTTCTATTTTGTTTTTGTAATGTTTATAAACAATTTCAAATAATGTATCTGTTAATTCTTCTTCTGACTTTTTTTGAAATTCTTCTTCCGAAAAGGGAGAACTAGAAGAAGAAAATAATATCAATTCATATTCAAAATTAGCAAAGTCACCTTTTTCTTTATTATCTGTAACAATAGCATCACAAATATCGTAAATCATATTTACAATATCTACTTGTAAACGCTCACCATATAAAGCATGTCTTCTACGCTTATAAATAACTTCACGTTGTGCATTCATTACATCATCGTATTCTAATAAACGTTTACGAATACCAAAATTATTTTCTTCTACTTTTTTCTGTGCACGTTCAATAGATTTTGAGATCATAGAATGCTGAATAACTTCACCTTCTTTCAAGCCCATTCTATCCATCATTTTAGCAATTCTTTCACTACCAAATAAACGCATTAAATTATCTTCTAAAGATACGTAAAATTGTGATGAACCTGGATCTCCTTGACGACCAGCTCTACCACGTAACTGTCTATCAACACGTCTAGAATCATGCCTTTCGGTACCAATAATTGCTAAACCTCCAGAAGCTTTTACAGCATCTGATAGTTTAATATCCGTACCACGACCAGCCATATTTGTTGCAATAGTTACTACGCCCGGATCACCCGCTTGCGCTACAATATCGGCTTCTTTTTTGTGCAATTTTGCATTTAATACATTATGCATTATATTACGTTCGGCTAATAGTTTTGATAAATATTCCGAAATTTCAACCGAAGTTGTACCTACCAATATAGGTCTTTTTTGACCTACTAAATGTACGATATCTTCAATTACAGCATTGTATTTTTCTCGTTTGGTTTTATAAATTAAATCTTCTTTATCTTTACGGATTAGAGGTTTATTGGTTGGAATTTCAATAACATCTAATTTATAAATTTCCCAAAATTCACCTGCTTCCGTAATTGCAGTTCCTGTCATACCAGAAAGTTTTCGATACATTCTAAAGTAATTTTGCAAGGTAATGGTTGCAAAAGTTTGGGTGGCGTCTTCTATATTTACGTTTTCCTTCGCCTCTAAAGCTTGGTGCAAACCATCGGAATACCTACGACCGTCCATAATACGACCTGTTTGCTCATCAACAATTTTAACTTTATCATCCATTAAAACATATTCTACATCTTTTTCAAATAAGGTATAGGCTTTTAATAACTGATTTAAGGTATGAATTCGTTCACTTTTTATAGAAAAATCACGGTATAAGCTTTCTCTTTCTTTTGCTTTTTCTTCTGGCGAGACATCACTTTTATCAATTCTAGCAACCAATAAACTTATATCTGGCAAAACAAAGAAACTTGCTCCCTCATCACTTTTAGAAGATAAAAACTCAATCCCTTTATCGGTCAAATTGATAGAATTATTTTTTTCATCGATAGAAAAATACAATTCTTCGTCAATTTTTGGCATTTCCCGATTATTATCTTGCATATAGATTTTTTCGGTATTTTGCAATATTAGTTTAATTCCTTCTTGTGATAAATACTTAATTAATGCCTTATTTTTTGGCAATCCTCTAAATACTCTAAACAACTTAAAACCACCTTCTTTGGTGTCACCTGCGGTAATTAATTCTTTTGCTTCGGTCAATAAACCAACTAAATAGTTTTTCTGTAAATTTACCAATTCACTTACTGTTGGTTTTAATTCATTAAATTCATGAATATCGCCTTTTGGAACAGCTCCAGAAATAATTAATGGTGTTCTTGCATCATCAACCAATACCGAATCTACCTCATCAATAATGGTATAATTATGTGGTCTTTGTACTAAATCTTTCGGTGAATTTGCCATATTATCACGTAAATAATCAAAACCAAATTCGTTATTTGTACCGTAAGTAATGTCAGCATTATATGCTTTTCTTCTAGCATCGGAATTTGGTTGATGTAAGTCAATACAGTCTACCGTTAAGCCGTGAAACTCATAAATTGGTGCCATCCAAGCCATGTCACGTTTTGCCAAATAATCATTTACTGTAACTACATGAACTCCGTTTCCTGTCAAGGCATTTAGATATACTGGCAAGGTTGAAACTAGTGTTTTTCCTTCTCCAGTCATCATTTCGGCAATTTTACCAGAGTGTAAAACCGAGCCTCCAATAAGTTGCACGTCATAGTGAATCATATCCCAAGTAATTGGTTTACCTGCGGCATCCCAAGTGTTTTTCCAAACGGCAATTTCTTCATTTTCTAAAGAAACAAAATCATTTATTGCACTTAGCTCTCTATCAAATGGTGTTGCTTTTACTTTAATTTCTTTGTTATGCACAAAACGTTTTGCTGTTTCTTTAATTACTGCGAATGCTTCTGGCTGAATTTTATTTAAAATAGTTTCGGAAGCAATATAAGAATCTTCTTTTAATTTATCAATTTCCGTATAAATAACTTCTTTTCTATCAATATTAGCAGATTCCGTTTCTTCTTTTAAGATTTTAATTTTATCTTCAAACTCTTGAATTCCTTTTGCTATTGTTTGCTTAAATTCAAGTGTTTTCTCTCTTAATTCGTCTATGGTTAAAGATTCCATTGCCGTATCAAAAGCACGCACTTTATTCACAAAAGGCGTTAATTCTTTTAAATCTTTTTTCTTTTTATCACCAACAAAAGCTTTGATGATTGAATTTATAAAACTCATATTTTTTATTTTATTACTTTATACGAAATTATTACGTAAAATTATTATTTAATATGCACTACAAATGTACGCATTTCATGAACTGAAAATTAGTATTTAACCAAAAAAAAAGCCTCAATTGGAGACTTTTCTTTTTTTAATATTCATCTTCGTTCCAGAGGAAATCATCTTCCGTAGGATAATCTGGCCAAATATCTTGAATAACATCATACGATTCGCCTTCATCTTCTAAAGATTGTAAATTTTCTACAACTTCAAGTGGCGCACCAGTTCTAATTGCGTAATCTATTAATTCGTCTTTTGTTGCTGGCCAAGGTGCATCACTTAAATAAGATGCTAATTCTAATGTCCAATACATAATTTATATTTTTTATTTTGCAAAATTAATTTTTTAGTTGGGATATACAACTTTTTTCAAAACTATTTTTTTATTTGAAAGAACTTTCAACTTAATACTCTTTAAATCAACCTTTAACTTTCTTGTTTTTTT
>JAKITG010000133.1 GCA_021648195.1 Flavobacteriaceae bacterium
GAGGCCAATTTTCATCTACAGATTTTTTCCAATCTCTTCCTATAAATGTATTGATTTTATTTACGCCTAATAATGCTGAAGCTTTTATTAATTTTTTAAGATGTTCTGTATGAACTTTTGCTTCTGCAATTTTTGGGGTTAAAGGGTTTGGATAATATCCTAAAGCACTAATACTAATGCCGTATTTTTTTAGAAGAATTTGTATTTGATCGGCATCTTTTTTTGTGAATTTATCAATGTCAATATGAGTAATACCTGCATAACGCCTTTTAGATTTTCCTTTTGGCCAACACATAACTTCAATACAATCATAACTTTCTTTAGCTGCAACAGCCAATACTTCTTCTAATGATAAATTGGGTAAAATAGCACTTACAAATCCAAGTTTCATAATTTATTTGTTGGTTTAGGTGGGTTTTAAAGATTCATTTCTTTACTCCCGCTCTTTTTTATTTTTTAAATAGGTGTTTCCGCCAGAGGTCGGACAGGCTGTGATGTGCTTCGCAATTCAAAAAACAAAGATAAGGAATAAGATATAAAGCGATTTTTTAGAACCTACCTTTGGTATTATAATTTAATCCATTTTTCTTTTTTATAACTTTCTAATATGTTTTCATTAATGCTATTCAAACCTTTTTTTTGTTTCCTCTAAAATTGTAATTGTAGCTGTAGTTCCACATCTAGTACTTTTAGTTTCTTGTACAGCGATAAGTTGATCTAATGTTCGAATACCACCTGCAGCTTTTACTTTTACATTAGGACCAACACTTTCTTTCATTAAACGTAGGTGAGGTATTGTTGCACCTACACATGAATATTTACCATCATCTCCTTTTACAAAACCAAAACCTGAAGAAGTTTTTACATAATCTGCTTCAACCTTGGTACAGATTTTACATAATTTAATGATATCTTCATCTTTAGTAATATAATCGTTTTCAAAAATAACTTTTACTATGGCTCCATTTTTATGACAAGCATCAGTAACTGCTTTAATTTCTTCTTCAATATAATTCCATTCTCCTTCTAGTGCTTTACCAATATTTATAACCATATCTATTTCTACAGCACCATCATTACAGGCGTTTTCAGTTTCAAATACTTTTACTGGTATAGCAGCGTTTCCTGAAGGAAAGCCAATAACGCATCCAACAAGAATATTACTACCTTTTAATAATTTTACGGCATCAGCCACCATATAAGGTTTTACACAAACAGATGCAACATCATATTTTATTGCTACAGCACAACCTTTTTTTAATTCTTTATTACCAAATGTTGGGTGAAGGATAGAATGATCTATCATTTTTGCTAATTTATTAATTTTACTCATTTTTAGTATAATTTTATATTAAGGTGGGTTCTAAAAATTAAACGATACGTTAAGCATTATCATCCTACTACTATCATATTAATGCAGGATAGGTAAGTATCAAAAATTAGTTTAAATTGCAATGTATTAATTTCATTTTTATAAAAATGTTTCTTTATGCTAGTTTTAATATTAAAAAAGTATTTTTTTCAAAAATCTTAATTGCTTGCAAGTCCAAAGATAAAACAAATTAGGAACTTTTTTCTCAATATTGCAACGGTCTTAAATTCCTAAAAGTTTATTATATTTTAAATAATTAAAAATAATGTTTAAAAGGTTTATAAAAATTATTCTTTTCCTCTTTGTTTTAATACTTATTTATGTTGTTTATACAAACTACCCTCGATTGAATATTATTTCAGGTTATTCGGCAAAAAATATGAGTTCTTCAATATTTTTAGCAAACAGAACTTTTAAAGTAACAGATTATCAAGATAATAATTTTCCTCCAATTAAGGTTGCTAATGATAAGGTTGATCTTGAATTAAAATCGGCTACCGCTACGGTATATGGATTGATGAAAAGAAAAGCAATCTATCGGGAAGGGTTAGGAAGTGCTTTGATTACCAAAGGCTATGATGAAAATAAACCGTTTTTAATTCCCAAAAGAGAAAAAATAAATACTAATTTACCATTTCCTTATGGAGATTTAGAACAAAAGGACACCTTGTTTTCTACAATTGATTATAAAGAATTGAAAAATGCAATTGGTAATGCATTTTCTAATAATGAAGTCAAAAAAACAAGAGCTATTTTAGTAATTTATAAAGATCATATTATTGCAGAAAAATATGCTAAAGGTTTTGATAAAAACTCAATATTACTAGGTTGGTCTATGACGAAATCGATAACAGCTACTATATATGGAATCTTACAAAAGCAAGGAGAGTTAAATATTAATGATAAAGCTCCTATTGATTTATGGAAAGATGATGAACGGTCACAAATAACAATTAATGATTTATTGCAGATGAATAGTGGTTTGGAATGGGCTGAAAATTATTATAGTATTTCTGATGTCACTAAAATGTTATTTTTGACAGAAGATATGTCTAAAATTCAAAAAGAAAAACAACTTATTGGTAAGCAAAATGAAAGTTGGAATTACTCTTCTGGCACAACAAATTTATTGTCGGGTATGTTGAGAGAATATTTTAATTCTCATCAAGAATATTTAGATTTTTGGTACAGTAATTTAATCGATAAAATAGGAATGTATTCCATGACTATTGAAGCAGATTTATCAGGAAATTATGTGGGTTCATCGTATGGTTGGGCAACAACTCGAGATTGGGCAAAATTTGGTTTATTATATTTACACAAAGGCAATTGGAATGGAGAGCAACTCTTTAACGAGTCTTGGGTTGATTATGTAAAAAATCCTACAGCTACTTCTAACGGAGGATATGGTGGTCATTTTTGGCTCAATGCAGGAGGAAAATATCCCGATGCACCCAAAGATATTTATTCCGCAAACGGATTTCAAGGGCAACGTGTTTTTATTATTCCTTCAAAAGATTTAGTAGTAGTAAGAATGGGTTTAGTTGGTTCTGACGGCTTTGATTTTAATAAGTTTTTGAAAGAAATTGTTAATTCAGTTTATTAGCTCCTTCTCTTTTTGAGTTCTGAAATTTTAAAAAAGAAAAAAAAATCACAACTCAAACCCCAATTTTACGCCTAATTTTCCAGCAATAAGTTTGGTAATTCTTGTTTTTAATTCAGGAATTTTAATTTTTTCTAGAGCATCGTTTGCAAAAGCATAAAGCAGTAAGGCTTCAGCTTCTTTTTTAGGAATACCACGTGAACGCAGGTAAAACAAAGCATTATTATCTAGTTGACCAATAGTGCAACCATGTGAACACTTAACATCATCGGCAAAAATTTCTAATTGTGGCTTTGTATTTATAGTTGCTCCATCATCAATTATAATATTATTATTTTGTTGAAAAGCATTGGTTTTTTGTGCAGCACGTTTTACAATAACCTTACCATTAAAAACACCAGTCGATTTATCAGCATAAATACCTTTATACAACTCATGACTTTCACAATTAGGATAGTTGTGATTTACCAATGTGTGATTATCAACCAATTGTTTATCGCCAATAATAGTAATACCATTAAGTATGGAATCAATATGTTCTCCCTCTTGGTAAAACTCTAAATTATTACGTGTTAAGTTGCCTCCAAAAGAAAAAGTATTTACCGAAGCTATACTCTGTTGTTGCTGTTGTATATACGTATTGTCAATTAGTGAAGCCGTTTTTTTATCATTCTGGATTTTATAATAATCTACAATGGCTCGTTTTGCTACAAAAATTTCGGTAACCGAATTAGTTAAAACAGTATTATCTGTCAAACTTTGATGACGTTCAATAATCTGCACATGAGAATTTTCGCCAACCATGATTAAATTACGAGGTTGCAACATCAATTGAGCTTCAGAGCCTGTAGAAAAATGAACAATTTGTATTGGTTTTGGTAGTACGATACCTTTAGGAATATGAATATACGCACCTTCATTAGAAAAGGCAGTATTTAGAGAGGTAATACTATCTTTTTTTGAAGCTATTTGGTTAAAATAATGGTCAATAACCATTTTGTATTTTGGTTTTTTTAATGCAGATGAAAGTAAGCAAATATCAAAACCATCATGAGTAGTTTCAGATAAAAAGGAGCTATATACACCATCAATAAATACAATTTTATAAGAATCGATTTCGTGCAAAAAATATTTTCTTACATCCTTAAAATCAATCGCTGTCTCAGCTTTTGGAAAAATAGTATAATCATGTTTTAAAACTGATTTCAACGAAGTATATTTCCATTCCTCATCTTTTTTGGTAGGGAAACCGTTTTCTTCAAAATGAGTAAATGCTTTTAATCGAATATCATGAACTTCTGTATCCGTATCTGTATATATTTCATTTTCAAAAGCTAAAAATGATGTAATTAATTTTTCTTTTAAATTCATGTAATTTGTTTGAAAGTTGCAGGTTTAAAAGTTGTAAAGTTTTCGATGTGAAAACACTTTACAACTTTTAAACTGTTTAACATTATAATTCTATTTCAACCAATCATATCCTTTTGCTTCCAACTCATGAGCCAGTTTTTTACCACCAGATTTTACAATTTTGCCATTGTGTAATACATGTACAAAATCGGGAACAATATAATCTAAAAGCCTTTGGTAATGTGTAATAATAATTACAGCATTGTCTTTATTTTTTAGTTTGTTTACACCATTAGCTACTACTTTTAAAGCGTCAATATCCAATCCAGAATCCGTCTCGTCGAGAATGGCTAACTTAGGTTCTAACATTGCCATTTGAAATATTTCATTACGTTTTTTTTCCCCACCAGAAAACCCTTCGTTTAATGAACGAGATAAAAATTTCCTGTCAATTTCTAATAGTTCAGCTTTTTCACGAATTTTCTTTAACATATCTTTTGCAGGAAGTTCTTCTTTTCCGTTGGCTTTACGTGTTTCGTTAATGGCAGTTTTAATAAAGTTAGTTACTGTAACTCCAGGAATTTCAATAGGGTATTGAAAAGAAAGAAAAATACCTTTATGGGCTCTTTCTTCAGGAGATAAATCCTCTAAATCTTCATTATTTAATGATATTGTACCTTTGGTGACTTCATATTCTTCTTTGCCAGCAATAACAGTTGCTAATGTACTCTTACCAGAACCGTTGGGTCCCATAATAGCATGTACTTCTCCTGCTTTTATTTCTAAATCAATGCCTCTTAGAATTTCTTTATCTTCAATTCCTGCGTGTAAATTTTTTATTTTTAACATTTATTTTGTTTTAATGTTTGTAAAGTTTGAATGTTATAAAGTATAAGATATACAAACCCAACTTTTAACATTACAACATTAGACTGATTTATCCAACACTTCCTTCCAAACTAATTTCCAATAATTTTCTCGCTTCCACAGCAAATTCCATAGGTAATTTATTTAAAACTTCTTTGCTAAAGCCATTCACGATTAATGCAATTGCCTTATCCGTATTGATACCACGTTGATTGCAATAAAACAATTGATCTTCACCAATTTTAGATGTGGTTGCTTCGTGTTCAATTTGAGCCGATTTATTTTTCACTTCAATATATGGAAAGGTATGAGCTCCACATTGGTCTCCCATTAATAGTGAATCGCACTGTGAAAAATTTCTTGCATTTTCTGCTCTTGCATTTATCTGAACCAATCCACGATATGAGTTTTGCGATTTTCCAGCAGAAACACCTTTAGAAATGATGGTACTTTTGGTATTTTTGCCTAGGTGAATCATTTTCGTACCCGTATCTGCTTGTTGATAGTTATTGGTAACAGCAATAGAATAAAATTCACCTACCGAGTTATCGCCTTTTAAGATACAACTAGGGTATTTCCAAGTAATGGCACTTCCAGTTTCTACCTGTGTCCAGGATATTTTTGAATTTTTATAACAAATTCCACGTTTGGTTACAAAGTTATAAACACCAC
>JAKITG010000134.1 GCA_021648195.1 Flavobacteriaceae bacterium
TAGAATATTTATATTTGAAAATCTTTACGATTTAGCTTTTTTATCTGCTTTTTTATATTTGAAAATTTCTTTAATATTTCCAACCAACCAGTAAGGTACCACAAATGTTAATAAAAAAATCATTAACCAAAATCCCATACTAAAAATAGTCATAAAAACTAAAAACCCTAAAAACTGTCCAATTTCCATAAAATTATTAACTATATATTTATATACGCTTCAAAAGTAATATATATTTTTAAATCAGCCAGTATTTAATTGTACTTTTTTAGAAACTTATTTAACCCGAATACATTAACATGCATTACAAGATTTAAAAAAAATTTATAATAAATTCTTCTTACCTCTTATTTTGTACCTTTGTTATTTGAAATAACATATCAAAATTTATAACAAATGGAATATCGAATTGAAAAAGATACACTGGGTAAAGTTAAAGTACCTGCCGACAAATATTGGGGAGCACAAACAGAACGCTCTCGTAATAATTTTAAAATTGGAGCGCCTGCTTCCATGCCCTTAGAAATAATTTATGGTTTTGCTTACTTAAAAAAAGCTGCTGCGCATGCCAATTGTGATTTAAATGTTTTAGCCGAAGATAAACGCGATTTAATTTCAACCGTTTGTGATGAAATTTTATTAGGAAAACATGATAATCAATTTCCATTAGTAACTTGGCAAACAGGTTCGGGAACACAAAGTAATATGAATGTAAATGAGGTTATTGCCAATCGTGCTCATGAAATTGCAGGTCATACTATTGGTGAAGGAGAAAAAACTATCCAACCCAATGATGATGTAAATAAGTCGCAATCATCAAATGATACTTTCCCTACAGGAATGCATATTGCATGTTATAAAATGATTGTAGAAACTACCATTCCTGGAGTTGAAAAGTTAAGAGATACACTACAACAAAAATCGGAAGCATTTAAAAATGTAGTAAAAATTGGTCGTACTCATTTAATGGATGCTACACCTTTAACTGTAGGTCAAGAATTTTCGGGCTATACATCACAATTAAATCATGGATTAAAAGCATTAAAAAATACATTAGCTCATCTTTCTGAGCTCGCTCTAGGCGGAACAGCAGTTGGAACAGGATTAAACACACCAAAAGGATATGATGTTTTGGTGGCTAAAAAAATAGCTAAATTTACAGGTTTACCATTTATTACTGCCAATAATAAATTTGAAGCTTTGGCAGCTCACGATGCCTTAGTAGAATCACATGGCGCCTTAAAACAATTGGCAGTTTCTTTAAATAAAATTGCTAATGATATTAGAATGATGGCATCTGGGCCACGCTCTGGTATTGGCGAATTGATTATTCCTGCAAACGAACCTGGTAGCTCTATCATGCCAGGAAAAGTAAACCCTACTCAAGCAGAAGCTATAACTATGGTTTGTGCTCAAGTTATCGGTAATGATGTAGCTGTTACTGTAGCTGGAACACAAGGTCATTACGAACTCAATGTTTTTAAACCTATTATGGCAAGCAATGTATTGCAATCGGCAAGACTGTTAGG
Organism: Flavobacteriaceae bacterium; assembly: GCA_021648195.1. Taxonomy (GTDB): domain Bacteria; phylum Bacteroidota; class Bacteroidia; order Flavobacteriales; family Flavobacteriaceae; genus Lutimonas. The sequence goes on from JAKITG010000134.1 coordinate 1,530, forward strand.
CGATGCCTGTCTCTCATTTAATAATCATTGTGCTGAAGGTATTGAACCCAACAAACCTAGAATTAAAGAACTCGTTAATAATTCATTGATGTTAGTAACCGCTTTAAATACTAAAATAGGTTATTATAAAGCTGCCGAAATTGCCAATACAGCCCATAAAAACGGAACAACATTAAAAGAAGAAGCTATTCTATTAGGTTATGTAACTGCCGAACAATATGATAAATGGGTAAAACCTGAGGAAATGACAGGAGGACTCAAATAAGCTCCTCCTTTTCGACTGCGCTCAAATTAACATTTAGGGCTTGTTACAAAATAAAGTGTACAGAATTGGCGATGTTATTTTGTGCAGTAACAAGGCAAAAGACGTAGTTATAGCTATAGCTAAAATGAGGCTTTTTAACGAAGTTAGTGTGCAAAAGAACAAGACAAAATGTATAGGTTATTTTGTAACAAGCCCTTAGTGCCCTTGACGGATTCTTTAATCTTAAAGACACCTACCAACCCACCCCAAGGAATATAGCAGTATAAATCTTTCTCAAATCAACTATGTAAAAATAAAGTGAAATAGATATCAAAATTATTTGATGGGCTTAAGAATGGAAATTCGTGTTGTAAATCAGATATTCTTTGTGTTTTAGACATCTATAGATAATTAAAAATCCTGATGTTTAAGTATTTGGCTCTTTTTTGAAGCTTATTTTATCTAATTTATAACTTATTTTACTGATAAATAGATATTTATTAAAGTGACTAACTCGAAGTGAAAAAAAATTAAATCTTAATTTTGTTCAATATTACAACGACCCTAAACCTTCAATGTTATTGTTTATAATTACAAGACTATGCTTGCCATTACACTACTCTGGGTATTCAATTCGCAAATGATATATATTATTTAATTTCTTTTTAATAACCTTTTTAATAGTATCAATTTCTTTAAAGGTAATATCTGAATTCATAAACTGACCATTACTCATTTGTCCGTTAATGATTCTTTCAACCAAATCATCAATCAATAGGGCTGTTGGTTCTTTTATACTTTTTGAAGCCGCTTCGCAAGCGTCACACATCATTAAAATTGCTGATTCTTTTGAAAAAGGAATGGGACCAGGATATTGAAATTTTTTAATATCTACAGATTCTGGAGTAATTTCTTGTTGTTTCTTATAAAAATAATAGACTGTACTTGTTCCGTGATGTGTACGAATAAAGTCAATTATTCTATCAGGTAATCTATATTTTTTAGCTATTTCAACACCATTAATCACATGGTCAATAATTATTTTTGCTGAATCGGCAGGAGATAATTCATTATGCGGATTTACACTCGTAGTTTGGTTTTCGGTGAAATACATTGGGTTTTTCATTTTACCAATATCATGAAATAAAGCACCTGTTCTAACCAACATAGCATTGGCTCCTATTTCATTTGCTGATGCTTCTGCCAAATTAGCTACTTGCATAGAGTGTTGAAAGGTTCCCGGAGCTTTTTCATTCAATTCACGTAATAATTTAGAATTGGTATTGGCTAATTCTAATAAGGAAACATCTGAAACTAAATTAAAAACCTTTTCATAAATTAAAATCAAAAATAAAGACAAAAACGACAGAACACCGTTTAAAGCAAACATTCCAAAATATGACCAGTTCAACTGTTGCGTATTTCCTTCTTGAATAATAGAAAATGCAAAATATGCAAGAATATATACCGCAGTAATCTTAATAATTGAAATAAATAAATTTGCCCGACGATATAATTCAGATACGGTTAAAATGGTAACTATTCCAGCAATAACTTGTAAGAAGATAAACTCAAAACTATTGGGAACAATGAACCCTAAAATTAATACAGCAAGCATATGTACAAACAAACCTAAACGAGCATCAAAGAAGGCTTTTAATATAATGGGTAAAATAATTATTGGAGCTACATAAATATAATCAATCCAATATTTTTGGACTACTGTTACCATTAAAACTATTAAAAAAATATTAAGAAATATAAAAGTCAATTTGGTATTGTCTTCAAAAATTTCATTTCGGTAATTGTATAAAAAAAGTAATAGCATAGACAATACCAGAGCTACTAAAATAGTATAACCAAAGACAATCCAATTGTAATTAGATTTACTCCAAAGTTGAGAATCATACTCTTTTTTTAAAGAAATTAGTATTTCATAACTCATGCCTTCAACCATATCTCCTTTTGATATAATTCTCTCATTTTCAGAAACTAACCCTACTGCAATTGACATATTACTTATATCTTCATTGATGATTTTTTGTGTAAATTTATCATCGTAAAAAATATTGGGTTCTATAATTTCAAAAAATAAAGTAGTAAACTTCTTTTCTAAATTTCTATATCTACTATTTACAAAATATTTATGGAGTTGAGACACTAAAACATCTGTTGTAACTAATTTATTTGATAAAATATCTCTAGCTTCATTCCCTTTTCTTATCGTAATTAATGAATTTTTACTAATTCTATCATTATCTAATTTATTCAAAAACCCATTTTTATAAACTTTGGTAATAAAATTTGCTCCAAACGATTTAAGCTTCTTTTTATTAAAATCAACAGCTAATGAATCTTGTAAAATAATTAGAACTTGTTTATCGTAACTTTTTTTTACTTTTTCAACAACTTTATCTACTTCAATAAAAAACAATTGTTTATTTGCTTCTATTTCTTGAGACTCAGAATTAATCTCTTGATCTGACTTTAAAATAGCAAAATTAAAAGGTGCATAAAGGTTTTCGTATTGCCAAGGTTTCCCTTTTTGAATATTGTATTTGAATTGCCCTCCTTTTGGGAATAAATAAATAATAGTAATAGTTGTAACCAAAAACAGTACAACTTTATATATTAAAGCATGGTTTTGATAAAGTTTATTGATAAAATCTCTCATAGAAAATTATTGACAGGTCAAAAATACTTATTTGTTTAATATATCTTCTAATCGAATTGGAGTTTTTCGTGTAATCCAGTTTTCATAGGTTGTAAAACCTGTTTTTTGTTGAAAATAACTTGTCTTTTTTAAAATATTCTCAATTACTTCATTAGGCATAATTGCTTTTGATTTGATTTCTTTATCAATTTGTTCAATTTGTTCTTGCACAACACTTTTTAAGTTCTCATTGTAATTTATCAACCATTTTTCGAATAAATCACCCTGCTCTAAATGATGATTGATTATTTTATTGGTTATTAAATTTCCATGAGATTTTGATTCTTGAATATTCCCTCTTCCTGTAACTGCATTTCCAATAGCAAAAACATTAGAAAACCCAAAAATAGCATATCCATCTCTATTTCTCATTTTTAATGTAGAGCCATCATAAGGTAATCCAGAAATTCTATCAGGTAAACTTCCTATAGAAGAAATTAATAAAGGAGTTTTTAATGTAAAAGTATCTCCTTCAATATAAAACATTTTATTTCCTTCTATTTTATTTTTTTGAAAAATAATGGCATCTAATTTTCCTTCTTTTTCAATTTTATCAATAGGGGAACCTAAAGGAATAAATTTAAAAAGGAAATTATCAACATATTTATTTAATAATTTACTCGATACTTCTCTAGCTTTCTGAACACTTTCTTCAGAGTCATTTCTAGGTAATTTTAAAGGCATATCATAAGCTGTTCTTCGATACACTAAAGTCATTCCTTTTAAATTTAAATCTTGTAAAGAGGTATTGTATTTATTTAAAATATTTAAAATCCCTTCTTTCTCAAAAGTAAATAAATCAATATCAACTTCTTTTTGTTGTAATAATGCTTTTTGCACCAATTCAATCATGCCCAGTTTCATTACATCTAAAGAAGCTAATCCTCCACCAACTACAACCGTTTCATCTTTAATTTCATATTTTATTCCGTTATAATCAGGTTCATGTTTATGATTGAACCAATAGAGTAACGAATTTTGATAAATCAATCCAAAATTAACAAACCTACTAACATCAGAAATAGGTAAAACTCTATCTTTCCAAGCTCCATTTGCTAAAATTACAACAGTAAAGCACCATTTTTTCAATAAATCATCAAAAATAATATCTTTTCCTATTCGCACATTAGGGATATACCTAACATTTGGATGATTTAATTTTTGATCAATATTTTTTTCTTGTTTATTTCTAAGATTGATATGCCAATTGGGTAAACCATCTTCTATTTTTCCGTAAGGTAAATCGTTCATTTCAAACACGACCACTCTAT
>JAKITG010000135.1 GCA_021648195.1 Flavobacteriaceae bacterium
TTTACTTCTCATCTATTTTTAGAGAGATTCACTCCGTATTCATATAATCAAAAAAATAGCGTATTGTAATGCTCCTGCTTTTAATTTTGTTTTAATAATTTTATGTTTTTAGTATTATTATTTACTCATTTCTATTCTTTATCTTTTGTATTGAAACAAAAGAAACAAAAATTCAATTTCTGTCCAAGACTATTGCTTCGCACTGTTCGCTCTCACATCTCCATGCTCTTTCCGCTAAATAGCGGACGCAATTGCGATGCTTCGCTCACTATAGTTTCGGACAGTACCATAGATTCAACTTTTAGTTATCAAATACATTTTTTTACTTCTCATCTATTTTTAGAGAGATTCACTCCGTATTCATATAATCAAAAAAATAGCGTATTGTAATGCTCCTGCTTTTAATTTTGTTTTAATAATTTTATGTTTTTAGTATTATTATTTACTCATTTCTATTCTTTATCTTTTGTATTGAAACAAAAGAAGTCATTATCATTACTGTAAATAAAATGTTTGTTTTTTTGTTTTATATTTCAAAGTGATTTTTTCTTTATCTCCTTTTAATAATTTTATATCTTGATAGGTTTCTTTTGTTTTATACATTTGTTGTTTTCCATTAATCATAATTAAAAAAATGGTGCTTGTTTTTTTTGATGATGAAAAAATGCCTTTATATTTTATTGATGGAAATACAACTTTTTCTTTAACTTTTGGTTGTCTTATTTTTTTTACTGTTTTCTTTTTATGTACCGCAAGAGTTCCTAAAAATGGATCTCGATAATCTGCATTAATATAAAAAATTTCTTTTTTAGTAATCTTTGTAGGTTTAAATGTTTCCGCTTTTACCGCTATTTGATCTATTTTATTTGACGGATTAATACTTGCGAAAATGCGATAAGCAATAATTCCCCAAACCAATAAAACAACAGGTATTAAAATGTATATTTTTTTTTTGTCTTTCACCGTATGTAACTTTATTCTTAAATCGTGTTGAATAAGATTTTACTCTTCTATAACTGTAAATGCATTGGTAAAGTAACTAGTTTCAAAAGCAGAATTTTTTGCTCTTATTCTCCATTCATAACTGTTGGCTGTTAAATCTACAGTATATACTGTATTTGTGGTCATACTATCTAAAACTATTTGTGCGGCATCATTAAAACTCGGACTCGCAATTTGAATTTGATATTCAGTAGCATCATTTACCCACTCCCAATTAAATGAAATAGTTCCTGCTTTAACATTTGTACCGCTAGTTGGTGCTAAAGTTTTTACATAACTATTGCTAATATCTTCTTCAAAAATAATATCATCACAAGAGATAAGCAATAATAAAATTCCAAAAAACAGACCAGCCTGTCGCAGAGGCAGATAATAATTTTTTAATTTATATATTTTCATTTTCTTAAAATTTAAATTCTTTTTTATTTTTCACTGCTTTATTATAATTTTTATAGGTGTTTTTAGAACATCTCTCGTTAGAAATATCAGAAATTTCAAAATTATGTTTGTCATTTTCTATCCAACAAAAATTAGAAGTTTTATAATTAAAAATATTGGCTTTAGAAAACTCAACTGTTTCTGTTAGTTTTCCTTTTTTATAAAGTTGTAAAACATATTTTTTGTTTCTGTTATTCATCAGGTACAGCGCATCTGCATTAATAATATTTTTTTGAATTAATTTTGAAAAAGTTGTTGTGATAGTAGTTATTAAAAGAGGTGCTGATGCCGTTTTTAAATAGGTTACCACATTTTTATTATGACTGGCATTGATTTCTTCAATCAAGGTAACTTTATCAATCAAATTTAATTGAATATAATTGTCATGATTTTCTAAAGAATCTATAAAGGTAATTTTATCAGATTCTTTTTGCTGAAATTTATTATAACGCTTTGTCGAAAATTTATCAAACTGTTTTGTTGTTACCGTAACTCTAATTTTTTGTTTTAAAACTGGTATCGCATTAATTTGAAATTGATTCTGTATCAAACTATGATTAACAGTACCAATTACTCCCAATTCAATAGTTGATGACAAACTTTTTTGTACTGATGGAATTGGTAATACATTACACGAAAATATAATATATGGCAATAGAATTAGTAATAACTTTTTCATACGTTCATTTTATAGTTCAGATAATATTCCCCATAACAATTATTATGTCTGTTGCTATGGTTTATTCATAGCGTGAAATAGCAATTTTTTATATTAATCTTCAAAATTAAACCTTTGTTACTATAAAAATTACGGTAAAAACCGTAAAAATTTAAAATAATGCTTAAAAGAAGTATTTATTTTTAAAAAGTAGGTAGTGTAATTCTGCATTTTTTGTAGTTATAAATGCTACGCAAAGTCCTCTATTTTGAGTTATTTTTTAATTATTATTTTATGCATAAAAAAAACATCTTTAACTGTGGCTCTCATTTATTTCTTACTCATTACCGCCACTAATTGCAAATTAGCGGGAGCGGGAGAACCCCAAAGATAAATTAAATAAGCAATTATACATAAAAAAATAAATCCAATAATGAAGTCGTATTTGTAATGCTTATTTTCAACTTCTTGAAAACTACCTTTAAAGCCTTTTAACATCCAAATTATAAAAAGACCAATCTTAGCAATTAAAAAACCTGGATTCATCATAAACTAATCTTTATTTATATAGTAATCAATAATAGATGATGTATTTTGAGTATAACCAGTTGCATTATTGGATTGTCGTAAAATTTTAACCAATCCATTATGATTACTCATCATATTATTTAATGATTTGATTTGAATTTTATAAGCATTTGTTGCTGAAGTCCTTGAATTAAATATTCCTTTAGTTGAACTTTGATAAATATTCCACAGCTTTGGGCTACTTTTAACGGGTTTTAAATACTTTAAACTTGAAGCATACTTACCATACCCAAATGTTGCAGTTCCAACGAATCCCATAGTCCCTTGATCAGTAGTTGTTGCTGTGCCATCAAGATTTCTCATAGAATAATCTCCTACAGATCTTCCTAAAAACATTTGAGATGTAGTATAAAATCCATTTGCAAAATCATAGGCAAATACTCCTGCAATTCCTGATTCATTTATTCTACCTGAGAAATTAGGTTTAAATTGTCTAACTGAAGCCTGAAAATAATATGAAGTACCATTACTTAAATATCCAACTGAAGCCATCTTAGATGAATTTAAACCAAAATTTATACGAATTCCTTCAGGGTCATTTCTATCTACAACACTATATTTATGCCATGGAGTTCCCGGATTATCACTTTCCTGTATACTTCCTTTAAAGCCTCCGCCGACCCAACCCCAAAATGCCTGCCATTTATTTTTATAACCTCCATCAGGGTCAATGCCGTTTGCCCAGTCATTTCCCATACCAATATAAGGTGAGTGATATTGCCCCATTGGGTCAGGGCTTAACCATCTATTGATTCTCGGGTCGTACAATCTTAACTCGAACGCAACCTTACCAGTTTCTTGGTCAAGCTCCTGTCCTTGATAGTTATATCTATAATCTCCAACTACATTCCGGTTAGGCATTGCCATCCCGCCTGAAAAGTAATCTAATACATTTTTTTTCTGCACTTGACCGTTTTTTCTATGTACAACCTGTAGAAAATTATTTTTTTTATATGTAAGCTGTTGGCATCCCATTATATGCACACAATATATAAACTTTTGACCAAATTCTACGCTCCAAAAATCCAGTTTTATCGTTCCTCAAAACTCTCTGTATTTTCTCTGCTTCCTTTTCCTCGATATGTAACATAAAACGGGTTATAATACAGTCGCTTAAATCCTTTCTCCACCAAAACTGTAAGTTATAACTTCTATTATGTAATTTTGCTTTGGGTAGATTTTATGGCGAATTTTTTGTTTTAAGTCCCGAGGCTTCGGAAGCACAACTGTTTGTAATTGTGAGGCACGAGCAAGTTGTAAAGTGTTGTTTTTACTTTGGCTACAAAAAATATGACTTAAAAACTATAGAAGTGGTGGCGAGCGGAACAAAACAAAAAACAGAGGGTTTTGAGGTACGAAAAAACTGGATTTTGTTTTGTGGGGATATTTCGACTTCGCTCAATACAGGTTTTACTTTCTATCTTTTTTATAACCTATTTGAGTTCGTGATTTTTCATTGTCTTTCTTATCAATTAATTCATCTAAATAGTTAAAAACCAATTCTATATTTTTAGAATGATTTGTTAACTTCTTTTTGATTTCTTCAATATCAAGTTTTAGATTTAAATTATCCGTTAATGCTTCTCGCATTCGCACAAAAACTTCAATAATTCTAATACTCATTTGTGTTGCTCTACTTCCTGTTAAAACATTAGCCAACTGTAATATTCCGTGTTCCATAAAAACGTAAGGCAAAGAACCTCCAAGATGTTTTTTTGATGGTATCGCATTTTGCGATACCATAAATTCTGTTTCTATTTCCGTTAATCTAAACATAAAATGTTCTGGAAATTTCTCTATATTTCTTTTAACTTGTTCTCGTAATCGTATATTTTTTACATCATAAAGTTCTGCTAAATCTCTATCTAACATTACTTTTTGGTTTCTAATCAAATATATTTTATTGGTAATTACCTCGTTTGGAATTATACTTTTTTCGCTCATTTTATACTGTGATTTCTGTTTGTAAAAATAGTTTTTTAATTTAAACCATTGGATGATATTTATCTATATCACTTTGTAAATCTTCTAATTTATTGACTAAATAGGTTTCTGTACTGCTTATATGTTTGTGTCCTGCCATATATTGAACTTGTCGTAAATTGTGCATTCCCAACCAATGTGTTATTATCGATGCTCGTATTTGTCTGAAGTTTTTAAACTTTTTATGCTGTGTTCGCAAAGTTTCTGCAAAGCGTTTCCAATTATCATTTGAGTGTGCATTTTTTCCGTTGCTTATAAATAATTGATTACTTTCTTTATTCGATAATTTTAAGAGTTCTTCTCGTGTTTTTAGTTGGTATTCCATCAAATCCATTATTTGATATGACTGTTGACCAAATTATTACTCTTGAAGATATTATTCCTAAAGCTGTAGTTCTTGAAAATAAAACAGAAGATGAGCGTTTAAAATTAATTGATAATCTTGATGAGGAAGATAAAAAACACCGTCTTTAAAATTATTGATAAAATGCTTACCAATAAAAAATTTAAAGAGTTCTTTGATAAAAATTTGGCTTCTTTGTAATATATAAAAATTAGAATACTTTAAGAGACAATGCCTTGAGGCTCTGTATAAATAGCTTTTTCTAGTTTTAAAGTAATATCATCAAAAACTAATTCAATATTATTTGATAATAAAATATTCTTTTGACCTTCAATATTATTACTCTTTTCTATAAAATTTTCAAAATATAAAATAATATCCTTATAAAATATTTTCTCATTTATAGTATCCACTTTTATTTGATATAACTTTCTTTTATAAAAAGTAACTTCTATTTTATTGTTCAATTTATAGATTTGAAATGTTTTAATGTTCACATTTCTATCAATAATAAAATCTTTAAATTCTATTTCAAACTGCTTGACATTTTTATTTATTGTTAAAATATTATTAACAATAAGAGGATGATTAATAAACTCTAAAATTTTCATTTAATGATTATTTATTTAACGCTTTTAATAGAAAATTAAGCTCACCCGAAGCCGATCTTTCAATCTGATTTCCTGTTTTTAACATATC
>JAKITG010000136.1 GCA_021648195.1 Flavobacteriaceae bacterium
CTACTAAGATTACTAAGCCTGCTACAATAACCAATTGTACAATAATACGTATTCTACTAGGTATTAAATTACGAAGTAGAGAAACTATTACGTTACTTGAAACCAACACAAATAATACAGCAACAGACATTACTATGGCAGGTTTTAATTGTACGGTAATTGCTAGTGCAGCACAAATACCTAGTACTTGTACTGAAACAGGATTGTCATCCCCTAAAGGGTCGATTAATAACCGTTTGTTTTTTTGTGAAAATAATGCTTCTTTATCAGCCATTGTTAATTATTTTTAAAATATGCTAAGTAATGTTTTAATCGTTCTTCTATCATTGCTGAAACTCCATCGGCAGTAATTGTACCTCCTGATAAGCCATCTACACCGTGCTTGTTACTTTCTGGTGTACCTCCTTTTACAACTTTAACAGATACGAATTTAGATCCTTTCATAATTTGATCGCCAATAAATTGATCTTCAAACCATGATTGGTTAATTTCTGCTCCTAAGCCTGGTGTTTCTCCTGCATGATCAAATGATGCTCCTACTATAGTATTTTCATCATCTGCAAAAGCCATATAACCCCAAATAGCATCCCATAATCCTGCTCCATAAAGTGGTATCACATAGTATTTTTTACCGTCTTTTTCTGCTACATAAATGGGAAAACGTTGCTCATTTTTGTTTTTTTTAAGTTCATGGTTTAGATTGACGTCGAATGCTTTAACATTAACATCAACACTTCCGTCTAACTTTAAAGACAGTTCTTGTTTTACATAATTTGTAAAAACTTCTCCTGCTTCTTCTCTACTTACATTAATTCCAATAGTAGATAGAATATTTTGCATTTTTTCTAACTTAATATTATTTGCACGTCTTTCTTTTGTGCTTTCGGAAACAAAAGCTAACAAAGAGGCTGCTACTACCACTAAAATAATGGCAAAAATAAAAGTATATGCATTACTATTTCTATTCATAATTATGCTTTTTGTGGTTTTAATCTTTTTTGTCTGCGTTTAATATTTCCTTGTATCACATAATGATCAATGGTTGGTGCAAAGACATTCATTAGTAATATTGCCATCATTACACCTTCTGGCAATGTTGGATTTACAACACGAATCAATATTGAGAATACACCAATTAAGAAACCATAGATCCATTTTCCTTTATTTGTTTGTGCTGATGAGACAGGATCTGTTGCCATAAACACCATACCAAAGGCAAATCCACCAACTAATAGATGTTGATACCAAGGGAAATTAATTAAATCATTTGTTTCACTTCCAACGGCATTAAATAAAAACGCTACTAATGAGGCTCCAAGAACAGATGATAACATAATTCTCCAACTTGCAATTCCTGTAAACAATAGGATTATAGCTCCAATCAAAATAAATAAAACGGATGTTTCTCCTATTGAGCCAGGCATATACCCCATAAACATATCGAATACGCTTGTGGAAGTTTCTTTTCCTAAAGCTAATGTTCCTAAAATAGTTTCACCTGATAGTCCATCAACTTTTGCATCGGTTATCCAAACTTGATCTCCACTCATAAATCCTGTATAAGAAAAAAGGGCAAAGGCACGAGCTACTAATGCTGGGTTTAAAATATTCATTCCAGTACCTCCAAAAGCTTCTTTACCGATAATTACTGCAAAAACTACAGAAACAGCCAACATCCATAATGGCAAATCGATTGGCATAATCATGGGGATTAACAACCCTGTTACTAAATAGCCTTCGTTTACTTCATGACCTCTATAAATAGCAAATGCAAATTCGATACCTAATCCAACTCCATAAGAAACGATTATCATGGGTAACATTTTTAAAGCTCCATATCCAAATAAAGCCATAAAACTCATATCTGATCCTGCAATTTGTGAAAAATATTGGTATCCAATATTCCACATCCCAAAAAATAGTGCTGGAAGTAATGCAATTACCACGGTAATCATCACTCTTTTTAAATCTACTGCATCACGAATATGCGCTCCCGTTTTTGTAGTATGATTGGGTACAAATAGTAGTGTATCTATTCCAAAAAATGCAGGTGCAAATTTTTCGTACTTACCTCCTTTTTCAAAAAGTGGTTTTACTTTATCTAAATTTTTTCTTAAAAATTTCATTTGTAAATTTTATGTCTATTGTCTAACGTTTAAAAGTTTATTGTCTAAATACTAGCCAACTTCTTCTATCATTAAATCCAATCCTTTTCTAATAATATCTTGAGCTTCAACTTTTGAAGAACTTGTATAATCTATCAATGCAAAATCTTCTGGAGCTACTTCATAAATTCCTAAATTTTCCATTCTTTCGATATCAAATACCATTGCTGCTTTTAACAATTGCATTGGATAAACATCAATTGGCATTACTTTTTCCATAGCACCTGTTTCTACAAATGCTCTTTCTTCACCGTTTAAAAGAGTGTTTAGAGCGTACTCCTTTTTAGGCAACAAAAATGAAAATGATGTGCGAGAAACACTGTGCAAATGATTTCCTACAAATGGCAACCAACCCATAAAGCGATATTCACTTCCTTCTGGCAAAACTGAAATTACATCATCATAAAAACCAATAACATCATCATTAGCAACAGCTGTTCCTGTCAAAGGGTTTCCACTAATAATTCTATTTTTCCCGTTGGTTAATTTTCCATCAATTATATCGTTAATCTGAGCTCCTTGAATAATTTTATAATATTGTGGGGTTTCAACTTGAGACCCTGCTAAAGCAACTATTTTTGCTGGATTATATTTACCTGTTAAAAACAATGTTCCTATTGTAGCAACTTCTTGTGGTTGTATGACCCAAACTCTTTCACCTGCATTAATTGGGTCAACTTTTGAGATTTGAACACCTACATTTCCTGCTGGGTGTTTACCTTCTACTTTATGAAGATCTACTCCATTTATATTATTGAAAAAAGAAGATGTTTTACCATCAACAGAAAGGTGAATTTTTCCTTCGGTTAGTTTTGATAACGCATCTATTCCTGCTTGAAATTCTTCCTCTCTTCCTTTTAGGGTAAAGACGTGTGAAGCAGACAATGGAGCGGTTGCGTATGCTGAAATAAAAATTGCTTTAGGAGTATCATTAGGATTTGCAATTATATCATATGGACGCTGTTTAATAAATGCCCAACAACCACTTTCTAATAACATTTCTTTAATCTGTGGAGCTGCTATGTTACTCGGTATTTTTATACCAAAATCTTTAAACTCATCCTTATCATTTGCAGTAATTTCAATTGATAAAATTTTACGTTTAGCACCTCGAACAATTTCTTTAATTTCACCACTTACTGGCGAAGTAAATTTAATTTCTTCTTGCTGTTTTGCATAAAAAACCACATCTCCAACTTTTACCTTATCTCCAACTTTAAGAGCCATTTTAGGTGAAATTCTATGAAAATTTGATGGATTGATAGCAAATATTTTTGAGCGACTTACTAAAGATATTTTGTGTTGTGCGACTCCTTTTAGCTTAATATTTAAGCCTTTTTTAACTACAATGTCTGTTGACATAATTTGCTTTAATTAAATTTGTATTCCCTTTTGGGTTGATATCTGAATTTTTATGATAAAAACAGAATATTTATACTTTCCTTAGATGGTTTGCAAATTTAATAAATTTGCATTTTATTATATCAAATTATAAGAGTTTATAACTTAATATTTTGTTATTTATATTTATTCTAAATAGAAGTAGTAAATATTACTACTCTTCTTTAAATTTTACATTCAGTTATTAAAGCTTACATTTGGTATACAATTTGATTAAATCAATAAAAAAATCATTAATGAATTCAATAAAGTCAATTTATTTTTTACTTATATTATTAATTAGTTCTTCTATTTTTTCACAAAAGGGCTCAACTATTATTGAACCCGATTATATAAAATCAATAGTTTTTAGACCTTCAAGAGCTAATGCATATTTCCCAATCGTGAAATTAGGAGAACCTATCAGGCTTTCTTTTGATGACATTAATGCAAACGAAAATATTTATTCATATAAAATTGAACATTGTGATTATAATTGGAATATTTCAAATTTAGCTTCAACAGAATATACCAGTGGCTTTGCTGAAGATAGAATTAGAGATTTCGAAAATTCATTCAATACTTTACAAGCATATACGCATTATCAACTTCAAATACCCAATGAAAATATTCGAATTAAAATTAGCGGCAACTATTTAATTTCTGTTTTAGATGAGGGTGATAATATTATTTTCACTCGTCGTTTTATTGTTTATCAACCAAAAGTTACAGTTGGCGTAACTGTTCATAGAAGTACAGATATTGTAAGTATAAGTGAAAAACATAGTGTTCAGTTTATAATTAGCAATCCAAATTTACGCTTAAATAACCCACATGAGAATATAAAAGTAGCACTATATCAAAATGGAGATTGGAATTCGGTAATTAAAAATATCAAACCTAAATACATTCAAGGATCACAATTGCTATATAATTATGTAGATGAAATTTCTTATTGGGCAGGAAATGAATTTTTATATTTCGACTCAAAAGACATCAGAAATGCAACAAATAATATTACAAGAGTAAGACTAGACGATATATTCCATACTTTTCTATATACTGATGAAGCAAGAGGTAATAATCCATATTCTTTTTCTCCAGATATAAATGGAAATTTTGTGTTAAGAACAATTAATACAGACGATATTGAACTAGAAGGAGATTATTCTTTCGTTCATTTCTTTTTAAAATATGATGCAAATTTTGAAAATGACGACATCTATGTCTATGGTAATTTTAACGATTGGAAAATTAATGATGAAAATAAAATGGTTTATAACAGTCAAACCAATTATTACGAAAAAACACTTCTACTAAAACAGGGTTTTTACAACTATACTTACGCAACAGCAAATAAGAACTCCAAAATAAATACACACGCCATTGAAGGGTCATATTACCAAACTGAAAATGATTATAACGTAATTGTTTACTATAGAAAATTTGGAGAATTCTATGATCAAGTAATTGGTATTGGAACTGGAAATTCTCAAGAACTCCAAAATTAACAACTCTAAAATCTTCAAAAAAGCACTGTATCATTTACCTTTTTAAAATAATACTTATCTTTGCAATTGAATAATTGTCAGCATTCAACAAATGGTTCAACAAATAACAAAAGGTATTAAAATTTCGATTACTTCAAATTTTGAAGAAAGGCGTTATCAGCATAATAAAATATACTATGCTTTTAGTTATAGTATTACTATTAAAAACCAAAGTAGTGATGCCGTACAATTATTAAGTCGTCATTGGAATATTTTTGATTCTTTAAATAATATAGAAATAATTGAGGGTGATGGTGTTGTAGGTGAAAAACCTGTTATTTTACCAAAAGAGAGTTACACCTATAGTTCTTACTGTTTATTAACTTCATCTATGGGTGCTATGGATGGATATTACAATATGATTAATTTCACATCTTCTAGACAATTCAAAGTTCAAATTCCAATATTTCAATTGATTTTACCTGCTACTTTTAATTAATACACTGCTTACAACCTCACTTAATAAAATGAATTCACTTCTTTTATTTTTAGGTGTAATAGACAAAAAAAAGGCTGTTTTTAATTATTATTTTTGATAGAACATAAAATTGATATTGGCACAAACTTGTTTCTTATTTTTATTTTTTACTTGTAT
>JAKITG010000003.1 GCA_021648195.1 Flavobacteriaceae bacterium
ATCCTATCGCTCTTAAAAAAGGAATCCATGAAGGGTTTACTTGAATTGCGTAAATTCCATGTCCAAAAAAGATACCAAAAACACCTATTTTAAGTACCCAAATAATAATTTGAAAATTTTTATCGGAGTTTGTAACCATCAAATTTTTCTAAGGTATCTGGGTTCACAACTTCTACTTTAATATTTTTTGCATTTACATGAAATAATACCAATGCATTTTGAGTAGTAAATCCAGTAGCTTTATCAGACCAAGGTGTTTTTTCTTGTGCATAATAAGGAGCACCAGCTGCACCGTTATTGATTTGATAAATAGTTCTACTTAATTTAATTTTTTGAGGTTTATAACCTTCGGGATAGATATTTGTATTAGGACCAATTTCAGTTTTGGCATAATTATGTTCATCTCCAGTTAAAATTGCGATTACCTTTTTACTTTTATTGACAAACAAATCTAACAATTGATCTCTTCTTTCAATAATCCCTTTATCAAGTGCTTTGCCAGCAACCCATGTTCTTGGTATATTATTACCGTTATACCACATATCATCACCAACATGCCCACCATTTGGAAAAAATGGAGTATGTTCCGTAATAAAAATATGATCAATACTTGAATCGTTTTCAAGTTTTGTAATCGTTTCGGTTACCCAAGTAAATTGTTGATCCATGATGTAGGCATGTAAACCTCCACTCGTTAACGGAATTTGTTTGGTAGATGGAGCATAAAAATAATTTGAATTCATTACTACAACAGCTACATTATCATAGGTGTAATAGAAAACATTTTCTTTGTAGGGAGGAAAATCTATTTGCTTCTTATTTGGATCATAAATTGCCCCATCTTCACTAATGGGTCCATTGGTTGGATTCACAAAATTATTTGCAAAAATTACTTCTCCAGATTCTGTTTTAAATGGAAATCTATCTACTGCAATATAATCTTTATTTTCATCAATAAAAACTCTATTTAAAGACTCATGATTTCCCATAGAAGTATATACTGGAAAATAGTGTGCAAAAGGCTCAATGGCTCTTTTACAATTGGCATATTGCAAGTTCATTTCATCAATATTTGATAAATAACCATTAATTAAATCACCTGAAAATTGCATAAAACTGACATTTTCTTGTGTTGCTAATGCCATAATTTTTTTCATAATATAAAAATTAGTACCATATACATTTCTCTCTCCTCCTCCTTTTCCATTTCTAGAGTCACTAGCATAAGCAAAAGTAAATGGCTTTCTAACTCCTGGTTTATGTGCAGTTTTAAAACTATAGTTTTGTATATTGTTTTCAACAGTTATAGAGTATTGATATTCTGTATCAGCTTCTAGTTCTGTTATTTTTATTTCATGATGTGTACTACTTTTAGAAATATATTCTTTATTATTTACAGTAATTTTAGCTGCAGTTGGAAAATTAGTTTCAAGAGAAATAGTAGCACCATCAGCTGTTAGCAAATTAACATAAGGACCTTCAATAATTCCTGTTGCTACTTCAAATCCGTTTTCAGTTACATTAAAGGAGACTATGCCGTCATAAAGGATTATTCCTTTGTTATTAACAACCCGATAACCTAGTGTTCCTTTTTTATTTATTTCCCAATTAATCATATCATATTTCCCAGCCAATTGTTTAATATTTAGGTTGGTTTTACCTTTACTAATAGTTGATGGGTTTTTAAAATAAACTGGCAAGGCATGTTTTGAATCTTTAAATGGGATAAATCCGAAATATAATGTGCCACTAAAATCTGAAATTCCAAAATCAAAAGCAATACCTTTTGCCGTACCTTTTGGACTTCCCTTCATATTACTTAATGTATAATTAGGTTTAGAAATCGTTTCATAAATTTTTTTTTCATTTTTTTCTATATAAAATTTACCTTCTTCATCTTCATGAATATTGGTATAAACTTCAGGAATAATTGATTTTTCAGTAATTTGACTTGTACTTTTACAGGAAAAAAGAAGTAAAAGAATTAGACTAAAGAATATTGAATTGAATTTTAAATTCATTGTGTTATTTTTTTAAGATTTTTTGTAAAGGTATTTTATTTTGACAAAAAAGAAGTTTTGAAATTTAAAAAAATATTATTACCATAGAAACTATTATATATGTCTTTATAAAGAAACAAGCAAAACTGTAAGATTTAAAATTATCTAAGAATAGTTGTTTTTCTTTTGTAAATTACGCCTCAATTTAATCATCATTCTAAAACTTTAATGGATAAAATCACTAAATACCTTTTTATAGCACAAGAAAGAGTAATTTTCTTCGCACCAAAAGTTTTATTAGCGGTTGCCATACTTTGGATAGGTTTTAAAGTAATTAAAAAATTGGTAAATTTATTTGAAATTGCCTTAGAAAAAGGTGGAATGTCTGCTAGTATTCGTCCGTTTTTAATGTCAATGGTAACTGTTTCTTTAAAAGTAATTTTACTTATAGTTGTTGCTGGTATTATTGGTTTGGAACTCACTATTTTTGCAACAATTCTAGCAGCTTCGGTTTTTGCAATAGGCATGTCTTTACAAGGCAGTTTGGGTAATTTTGCTTCTGGGCTAATAGTTTTATCATTAAAACCATACGATGTTGGAGATTGGATTCAAATTGAAGATAAATTTGGTAAAGTTGAAGAAATTGGAGTTTTCAATACCGTAGTTATTACTCCTGGCCGTAAAACTTTAATCATTCCTAATTTAAAAATAACTAGTGATGTAGTCACTAATTATTCCAAAAAAGGAATGATTCGTTTAGAAATAAATGTTACCATGCCTTATGATGAAAGTTTTCCTAAAATAAAAGAAATAATTACCGATGCTCTTTCAACAGTTCCTCATATATTAAAGGAGCCTCAACCCGAGATTGGGATTGAAAATTTTGATAGTCATAATGTTCAAATTGCGGTAAGACCTTATGTTAAACCCGATGATTATTGGGAGGTTATCTTCGCTGCTCACGAAAGTATCAAAAATGAATTTTATAAAAATAATATTAAAGTGGCTTATTCTGAAGGTGTAGAATTTGGTAAAATTGGAGAATAACCTTCTTTTATTCTACCTTAAATCTGCAAGGGTTTTCCGCCAAAGGTCGGACAGGTTGTAGCGAGAAGTCAAAATGTATGTTAGTGTTGGTGTGGCACAGGTTTGAGACACGCAAACATAGCATTTGTTATGGTGAGTATCGAAAATCAAGCATTCTCAACAATGGCGTGCAGTTTGGCTTTGATAGCAGGAAATTCTTGCGGATTTAAGGTTCTATTTAAACTAAAATAATAAAGTGTGGCTTTTTTAGAAGCTAAAACACTTAATTCCTTGCCATTTGACAAGAATACTGTGCCACCTTTATTTTTTTCATACGAGGAAATATAAGCTACATTTACCAAAAATGATTTGTAAATTCTAGCAAACTCACTTTCTTTTAATACTTTTTCAAAATACTTTTTAAGATTCAAATACTTCGCAATTAGACGAAGTTGTAATTGTAAAAAGAGCGGTAAGTAAAAGTTCTAGAA
This sequence comes from Flavobacteriaceae bacterium, assembly GCA_021648195.1. Classification (GTDB taxonomy): domain Bacteria; phylum Bacteroidota; class Bacteroidia; order Flavobacteriales; family Flavobacteriaceae; genus Lutimonas. The sequence continues at coordinate 3,518 of JAKITG010000003.1, forward strand.
TTTACAAAAATTCGTCTTGGGATTTAGTCGATGCATTAGCATTTCATTATAAGTGATATACAGTAAGTTATGATAATGCATAAAAAAAATTGAAATTTAAAATATTAAACAGAAACCAAATCTCCAGTTCCTTTAGTTCTTAAATTACTCTCTCCCATCAAAAATAAATCAACCTCTCTTGCTGCTTCTCTACCTTCGTTGATAGCCCAAACAATTAAAGATTGTCCTCTACGCATATCCCCAGCGACAAAAATATTGGATATATTGGTTTGATAATTTGACGCTTTATAATTACTTCTCGCATCCAATTCTAATCCCAACTGATCACTTATTGTTTTGTCAGGACCCGTAAAACCTAATGCCAATAAAGCCAAATCGCAAGGCCATGTTTTTTCTGTACCTTCTATTTCAATTAATTGAGGTCTTTGTTTAGGAACAATTTTCCATTCTACAGCTACAGTTTTAAGAGCAATCAATTCTCCTTTTTTATTAGTAACAAATTCTTTGGTATTAATTAACCAATTTCTATCACATCCTTCTTGGTGAGAACTAGATGTTTTCAATTGTAAAGGCCAAAAAGGCCAAGGTGTTTTTTCACTTCTATCTAATGGTGGCTTAGGCATAATCTCAAAATTAGTAACCGATTTCGCTCCTTGACGGTTTGAAGTTCCTACACAATCTGATCCTGTATCTCCACCACCAATTACAATTACATCTTTACCTGTAGCAGAAATAGTATTTTCTTTAAATTTACTACCAAATAAAGTTTTAGTTTGTTGTGTTAAAAAATCCATAGCTTGTTCTACACCTTTTGTATCAATACCTTTTGTGGGCAAGCTTCTTTTTAAAGTAGCTCCTCCACATAAAACAACAGCATCAAATTCTTTTAGTTTTTCAACAGAATAATTTACACCTACATTAACATTGGTTTTAAACACAATTCCTTCTTCTTCTAAAATAGCTACTCTTCGATCAATAATTCTTTTTTCTAATTTAAAATTAGGAATCCCATAACGCAATAAACCTCCAATGGCATCATCACGTTCAAAAATAGTAACGGTATGACCTGCTCTATTTAATTGTTGTGCTACGGCTAATCCAGCTGGACCAGAACCTACAACAGCTACGATTTTATCTGTTCTGTTTTTTGGTGGATGTGCAACAATCCAACCTTCTTTAAATCCTTTTTCGATTATATTTTTTTCAATATTCTCAATAGAAACAGGGTCTTCAATAATTCCTAAAACGCATGCTTTTTCACAGGGTGCAGGACATAATCTTCCTGTGAATTCTGGAAAATTATTAGTAGCATGTAAAATTTGTAATGCTTCTTTCCATTCTCCTTTATGAACCATATCATTAAAATCTGGAATTAAATTACCTAGCGGACATCCACTATGGCAAAAAGGAATTCCACAATCCATACATCTTGAACCTTGTTGTGTTGCATCTTTACCTTTTAAAGGAACCGTAAATTCATCATAATTTTTAAGCCTGCTTTTTACTGCTTCGTACTTTTCATTTACTCTTTCATATTCTAAAAAACCTGTTAATTTTCCCATAATTATACTGTTGCTATTTGTTGTTCTGCGGCTAACCTCTGTAATGCTTTTTTATAATCTGTTGGAATTACTTTAATAAAATGACTTAATGTTTCTTCCCAATTATCTAATAATTCCTTTGCTCTTGTACTCTTAGTATAATTAAAATGATTTTGAAGTAAAGTCTGTAAATCAGATTGATCAACCGAATCTAAAGATTCGAGTTCAACCATTTCCATATTACACAATCCATTACTAAATTTTTCATTATTATTATAAACATAGGCTATACCTCCACTCATTCCAGCAGCAAAATTTCTTCCTGTTTTACCAAGAATAATAACTTTACCACCTGTCATATATTCACATCCATGATCTCCAACTCCTTCTACTACTGCTGTAACTCCAGAATTTCGTACACAAAAACGTTCTCCTGCAACTCCATTAATATAAGCTTCTCCTTTAGTTGCTCCATAAAAACAAACATTACCAATTATGATATTTTCTTCAGCTTTAAAATCAGCTTTTTCTGGTTTTTTAATAATAATTTTTGCTCCAGACAAACCTTTTCCTAAATAATCATTTGTATTACCATCAACAATAAAAGTCAATCCTTTGGTAGCAAAAGCACCAAAACTTTGACCTGCCGATCCTGTAAAATTAACTTGTAAAGTATCTTTTGGCAAGCCATTAATTCCGTAAATTTTTGACAATTCATTACTAATAATTGCTCCAACTGCTCTATCAGTATTTGCAATAGGATAACTCAATTGCATTTTTTCTTTACGATAAATTGCTGGATGCGCATCTTTAATAATTTTAAAATCAAGAACATTACTTAAATTATGATCTTGCTTTTTTGTATTTGAAATTGGATTATCAAAGTAATTTTTTGGTTGATATAAAATTGCAGAAAGGTCAATACCCTGTGTTTTATAATGACCTGTAGCTTTTTTTGTACTAATTTTTTGTGACTGACCAATCATTTCTTTGATGGTTCTAAAGCCAAGTTGCGCCATTATTTCACGCAATTCTTCAGCAATAAAATACATAAAGTTAATTACGTGTTCTTGTGTTCCTTTAAAGTTTTTTCTCAATTCAGGATCTTGTGTTGCAATTCCTACAGGGCAAGTATTTAAATGGCATTTTCTCATCATGATACATCCTGTTGCTACTAATGGTGCTGTTGCAAATCCAAATTCTTCTGCACCAAGTAAGCAAGCAATAGCTACATCACGTCCTGTTTTTAACTGTCCGTCACACTCCAAAACAATTCTACTTCTTAAATTATTTAGAGTCAATGTTTGTTGTGCCTCTGCAATACCTAATTCCCAAGGTAGGCCAGCATGTTTTAGTGAGGTTAATGGTGAAGCACCTGTTCCTCCATCAAATCCTGAAACTAGAATAACATCGGCTTTTGCTTTTGCTACACCTGCAGCAATAGTTCCTACACCAACTTCAGAAACCAATTTTACATTTATTCTTGCTTCTCTATTTGCATTTTTTAAATCAAAAATTAGTTGAGATAAATCTTCAATAGAATAAATATCATGATGTGGTGGTGGAGAGATTAACCCTACATAAGGTGTTGAATTTCTAACTTCGGCAATCCAAGGGAAAACTTTTTCTCCTGGCAACTGACCTCCTTCTCCAGGTTTGGCTCCTTGAGCCATTTTAATTTGTATCTCTTTTGCATTAGTTAAATAATTACTTGAAACACCAAATCTACCTGATGCAACTTGCTTGATAGCACTACTTTTACTATCGCCATTCAATTCTTTTCTAAACCTATTGATATCTTCCCCTCCTTCTCCTGAGTTACTTTTACCACCAATTCTATTCATGGCAATAGCTAAATTTTCATGAGCTTCACTACTAATTGAACCGTATGACATGGCTCCTGTTTTGAATCGTTTTACAATTTCTGTCCAAGGTTCAACTTTATCAATATCAATTGGATCTAAGTTTTGGAATTCAAATAAGCCTCGTAAAGTCATTAAACTTTCACTTTGCTCATTAATCATTTTTGAATATTGCTTATAGCTTTTCAAATCGTTTGAGCGAACTGCCTGTTGCAATTTAGAAACAGTTGTTGGATTAAACATATGCTTTTCTCCATTACGTCTCCATCTATAATCACCACCAATATTTAATTTTAAGTTACCTTGAATTGCATTTCCAAAAAATGCATTTTTATGACGTTTAGATATTTCGCGTTCTATTTCGTATAAACCAATTCCTTCTATACGAGTAGGTGTATATGGAAAGTATTTTTGCGAAAATTTACTATCTAGTCCTAAAATTTCAAATATTTGAGAAGAACGATACGAGTGTAAAGTGGAGATTCCGATTTTATTCATAATTTTCAAAATTCCTTTACCTATGGCTTTATTAAAATTCTGAACTGCTTTCTCTGATTCAATTCCAGAGATACTCCTATCTTTTACTTTATTTCTAATAATTTCATTTACCATATATGGATTTATGGCACTAGCTCCATAACCAAATAAGGTTGCAAAATGGTGCGGTTCACGTGGCTCTGCAGATTCAATAACGATATCAAATTTTGATCGTTTTTGTAATTTATTTAAAGTATAATTAATATAAGAACAAGCCAGTAATGCGGGAATTGGTCCATTTGCTTTATCGGCACCTCTATCTGTTAAAAGTATGATATTGTACCCTTCATTTACAGCTTTATTGGTTTGAGAAACCATATTATCTAATGCTTTTTCTAAAGCATTTAAACCTCTTTTGATATCATACAACATTGATATTTCAATCGATTTAAAGTCTGGATGATCTATATTTTTAATTTTATCTAAATCATCATTAGAAATAACAGGGTTTTGAATTTTTAGCTTTTTACAATGTTCTGGGGTAATTTTAAAAATATTTCTATCTTCTCCAATCGCCAAACTAATATCTGTAATAATTTCTTCACGAATTCCGTCTAAAGGAGGGTTGGTAACCTGCGCAAAAAGTTGTTTGAAATAGTTATATAATAATTGTGGTTTATTTGATAATATTGCTACAGGTGTGTCGGTTCCCATAGATCCAATAGCTTCTTTTCCTGTTTTACACATTGGAGTAATTAGCGTATCAATATCTTCTGTTGTGTAGCCAAACATTCTTTGACGAACATCAATTGTATTTATTTCAATCGGACATTTATTTCCTGTATATGGAACTTTTGCTAAAGGCAACAAATGTTTATTTAGCCACTTTCTATATGGGTGTTTAGAAACTATATCTTGTTTTATTTCTTCATCTTCAATAATTCTACCTGCATTCATATCTACCAAAAACATTTTCCCTGGTTCTAATCTACCGTGTCTAACTACATCTTCAGGTTTAATATCTAGCACACCTATTTCTGATGACATGACTACATTACCACTTTTTGTAACGGTATATCGTGATGGTCGTAATCCATTTCTATCTAGTAAAGCACCAATGAAATTACCATCGGTAAAAGGCACAGATGCAGGTCCATCCCAAGGTTCCATAATACATGAATTGTATTCATAAAAGGCCTTTTTATCATCGGGCATTGTTGCATCTTTTTCCCATGCTTCAGGAACCATCATCATCATCACTTCTGGTAAAGAACGACCTGTCATCAATAAAAGCTCTACTACCATATCCATTGAAGCAGAATCTGACTTACCTTGTAATATAATTGGAAATAATTTTTTAATATCATCGCCAAAAACATCACTTTGCATCAATTCTTCACGAGCTCTCATTCTACTAACATTTCCACGTAAAGTGTTAATTTCACCATTATGACACATAAATCTAAATGGTTGTGCCAGATCCCAAGAAGGAGCGGTATTTGTCGAAAACCTTTGATGTACTAAAGCCAAACGGGTGACCACATCTGAATCGGATAAATCGGCATAGTAATTTCTAATATCTTCAGGAATCAATAATCCTTTATAAATTATTGTTGTTGTAGAAAAGCTAGAAATATAAAACTGATTACAATCTTTTAATTTTGAATTCAATATTTTGTGTTCGGCTATTTTTCTAGCGGCAAATACTTTTGCATTGAATTGAAGTTCGGTTAAATTTTCATTTCCTTTTCCAATAAAAACTTGTTTGATAAATGGCTCTGTACTTTCTGCTATTTCTCCAAGGTGTTTTGGATTTACAGGAACATTTCTCCAACCTAAAATAGCTAAGTTTTGATTTCTAATTTCGGTTTCTAAAGTATCAATACAATATTTATATTGGTTAATACTTTTTGGTAAAAAAACCATTCCAACAGCATATTCTCTAGATTCTGATAATTTAAATTTACATACTTTCTTGAAAAATTTATGAGGAATATCAATTAAAATTCCTGCACCATCTCCTGTTTTCCCATCTGCACTTACTGCACCTCGATGTTCTAATTTTATTAATATTTCTAAAGCATCATGAATGATACTATTTGTTTTTTCTCCAGTTAGGCTACAAATAAACCCTGCACCACAATTATCATGTTCAAATTCGGGTAAATACATCCCTTGCTTCTTATACGCCATTATTGTCAATTTTTTACAAAAATAGTTTATTTACTGAAAATAATTTAATAAAAACCATTAAATGGTGCAAGAAATATAGCATTAACAATTATGTATAATTAAATTATAAATATTACAAATATTATTAACTTTAAATAAAGAATTACAAAAATACACTTGTAAGAATTAAGAGCTAATCTCTTAAAATTGCTCTAGAAATTATTATTTTTTGAATTTCAGAGGTACCTTCATAAATTTGGGTAATTTTTGCATCACGCATCATTCGCTCTACATGATATTCTTTAACAAAACCATATCCGCCATGAATTTGAACAGCTTCTACGGTTGTTCGCATAGCCATTTCAGCAGCATATAATTTTGCCATTGCACTTGACAAAGTATAACTATTATGTTGATCTTTATCCCAAGCTGCTTTTAAACAAAGTAGCCTTGCAACTTCAATATCTGTAGCCATATCTGCAAGTTTGAATGCTATTGCTTGATGTTTACTTATTTCTTTACCAAAAGCCTTGCGTTCTTTAGAGTATTTCAATGCCAATTCATAAGCTCCCGAAGCTATTCCTAAAGCTTGAGCAGCTATTCCTATTCTTCCTCCTGAAAGTGTTTTCATGGCAAATGAAAATCCGACACCGTCTTTTCCTATTCTATTTTCTTTGGGAACTTTTACATCTGTAAACATTAATGAGTGTGTATCAGAACCTCGAATACCTAATTTATTTTCTTTAGGTCCAACAACAAAACCATCTGCTCCTTTTTCAACAATAAAAACATTAATTCCATGTGAACCTTTTTCAGGGTATGTTTGTCCAAACACCAAATAAATACTTGCATTGCTACCATTAGTTATCCAGTTTTTTGTTCCGTTAATTAGATAATGATCTCCTTTATCAACAGCGGTGGTACGCTGTGAAGTTGCGTCACTTCCTGCTTCAGGTTCACTTAAACAAAATGCACCTATCACTTCTCCTTTGGCTAATGGAACTAGATATTTTTGTTTTTGCTCTTCCGTACCATAAGTTTCTAACCCCCAACAAACTAATGAATTATTAACTGACATCACTACAGATGCAGAAGCATCAACTTTTGAAATTTCTTCCATTGCCAAAACATAAGAAACCGTATCCATTCCTCCACCTCCATATTTTGGATCAACCATCATTCCTAAAAAACCTAATTCTGCCATTTTTTTTACCTGCTCATGTGGAAATTCTTGCTTTTCATCACGCTCAATTACTCCTGGCAATAGTTCACTTTTCGCAAAATCTCTAGCTGCATCTCTAATCATTAATTGTTCTTCTGTGAATGTAAATTCCATAATTTTTATTTTTATTTGAGTTGCTCCAAATATACTAAATATATTTATGGGTTTATTAAATTTTAAAAATGAGAAACCACACCTTATATAGTCAAATTATGAACAAGAAATAAAGGAATATTTAATGATGCTTTTTAGTTATTAAAAAAACTTATAACTTACACCCCTGTAAAACAAGTTTTTTGTTTTTGTAAAATAACACTTAGAGTTAATCTTCAATGTTGAATAAAATATTGTATTTATCAATTTAATTTTTTATAATAATAATAATAATGGGAACATTAATAATAATCGTTTTTGTAGTTGGGTATTTAGCGATAACCCTTGAACATAACATAAAACTGGATAAATTAATTCCAGCATTAGCCATGATGGCAATACTTTGGGCTTTGGTAGCTTTAGGAATTGATAATTTTCCTAATTGGTTCGACTCAGGTCAACATAAACTAATTGATGGATTTGCAAGTTTCACATCAGAAGAAAAGCATCATTTATTAGATGAGACATTATTACATCATCTAGGAAAAACCGCAGAAATTTTATTTTTCCTATTAGGCGCCATGACTATTGTTGAAATTATTGATTATTTCGACGGATTTTCAACATTTAAGAATTATATAAAAACTAAAAATAAGAAAAAATTATTATGGATTTTTGCTTTTTTAGCATTCATCCTTTCTGCTATAATTGATAACCTTACAGCGACTATCGTGTTGATAACGATTCTTCAAAAAATAATAGGTGATAAAAATACAAGGTTATGGTTTGCTGGTTTGATCATTATTTCAGCAAATGCTGGTGGAGCATGGTCTCCAATTGGTGATGTTACAACAACTATGCTTTGGATTGGAAATAAAGTAACAACAGTAATGTTAATTAAGTACTTAATTATACCTTCTTTATTATGCATGATAGTACCCGTATTTATAGCTTCTTTTTTAAGTCCGTTTCAAGGTGAAATTGAGACAATAGAAGACAAGAAAGGTGCTACTAGTAAATATGGATCAACGATGTTATATATTGGTTTAATTGCCATAGTTTTTGTACCATTTTTTAAAACAACAACACATTTACCACCTTATGTAGGCATGATGCTTTCTTTAGCAGTTGTAGGTATTTTTGCAGAATTATATAGCCGATCTGAATTTAGCATCTCTCATGCTATTGATGTAGAGGGCGATGACTCAGCAGGACATCACAGTCCAGTACATGCCTCTCTATCAAAAATTGAGATGCCAAGTGTTTTATTTTTCTTCGGAATTTTAATGGCAGTAGCAGCATTAGAATCTTTAGGTATGTTATTTATAGGAGCTGAATCACTAAAAACAATTATACCAAATACAGATGTTGTTGTTATGTTATTGGGTCTTGGCTCAGCAGTGGTTGACAATGTTCCTTTGGTTGCGGCAAGTATGGGCATGTTTCAAGAACCTATAGACAGTCCTTTATGGCATTTTGTTGCTTTTTCTGCTGGTACAGGTGGAAGTATGTTAATCATCGGTTCTGCAGCAGGAGTAGTTGCTATGGGAATGGAAAAAATTAATTTCTTTTGGTATTTTAAAAACATTGCATGGTTAGCCGCAATTGGCTTTGTAATAGGCTCTATAGCCTTTTTAGGAGTGAGAGCAATTTTGTAAAAAAATTTAACAAAATAGAAACAATTTTAAATAATAAAAATCGTTAAAAATTAACACCCTTAATTATAAAATATGTCTTTATTTACTCAACAAGATTCCAATATAAATTCCGATGGTTTAGAAGAAATAGTTTCCGAAGAGAAAACTTTATCAATCTATAATTTAGTAATGGATGGAGGTATTGGAGGTCAAATTATTGTAGCTTTATTATTTATATTACTTTTAATTGCCCTATATATTTATTTTGAAAGATTTTTAGCTATCAAGGCTGCTTCAAAAATCGATAAAAATTACATGAACCAAATAAGGGATAATATTCTCAATGGAAATTTAGATGCCGCAAGAATTTTAAGTCAAAATAACACATCACCAGTAGCAAGGCTAATTGAAAAAGGTATTTCCAGAATTGGCAAACCGCTAGATGACATCAATACTGCTATTGAAAATGCAGGAAAACTTGAAATTTATAAGCTTGAAAAAAATGTTAGCATTTTAGCAACTGTTGCTGGAGCAGCACCAATGATTGGATTTTTAGGAACCGTAATAGGTATGATTCTTGCAATACACGAAATAGCAAATGCAGGTGGTCAAATAGATATAAAATTATTATCAGATGGTTTATATACCGCAATGACTACAACTGTAGCTGGATTGATTGTTGGAATTATAGCTTATATAGCCTACAACCATTTAATTGTAAGAACAAATAAAGTTGTTTATCAAATGGAAGCCCATTCAATTGAGTTTTTAGACTTGCTAAATGAGCCTACATAATTTAGAAAATATCATTAAATGAATATTAGAGGAAGAAATAAAATAAATCCAGATTTCAATATGTCGTCTATGACAGATATTGTTTTCTTATTATTGATATTTTTTATGCTTACATCAACTTTAGTAACTGTAAATGCATTAGATATTGTTTTACCCAAAGCACAAGGAAAAACAGAAAGTAAAAAATCTACTGCCGTAAGTATTACAAAAAAGTTAGAATTTTATATTGATAGGAAAAAAGTTAAAGAAAGTGAAATTGAGCAGTATTTATTAAAAAATATAGCAACTGAAGAAAACCCCACTATTGTTTTAAGAGCTGAAATAGGAGTTCCTATTGAAAAGGCGGTTAAAATATTAGACATTGCAAATCGAAATAAAATAAAAGTAATTTTAGCTGTTCAACCAAATTAACTTACAATCAAAATGGCATATTTCGACACCATACATAAAAAGAAATCAGCAACCTTAACGGCAATTATTGCCCTACTTATTTTGTTTTTGATTTTTAATTTTGGAATGAAATATCTTGACCCTCCTGAAGAATTTGGCATTGCAGTAAATTTTGGAACTACCGATTTTGGTAGCGGAGATGTTCAACCAACAGAAGCTTTAAAACCTGCTGAACAAGAACCCGAAACTGAACTTATTGAAGAACTAGAAGATGTAGAAGAAGAAATTGTACAAGAACAACCAGAAGAAATTTCTAAACCAATAACTCAAGCCACCGAAAATGTTATTACTCAAAATAACGAAGAAGCTATTGCAATAAAAAAACAAAAAGAAGCCAAAAGAAGAGAAGATTTAAGAAAGAAAAATGAGGCTGATAAAAAAGCTGCTATAGAAAGGGAAAAAGCTACAAAAAAAAGAAAGAAAATCGAAGCTGAAAAAAGAAAAGCTAAAAAAGAAAGACAAGAAAAAGCTGCCAAAAGAAAAAAATTAGATGCGCTATTAGGAGGAATTGGCAATGGAAATGGAAAAGCAAATGGTGGCGAAGGAAATGACAATAAAGCGGGAGATAAAGGAAAGGTAACTGGCGACCCAAATGCAAGTGGTTATTATGGAAGTGGTGGTGGTGGAAGCGGAGGAAACTATCGTTTAGGCAATCGAAAAGCACTAACTAAACCAAAACCTACTTACGATTGCAATGAAGAAGGGAAAGTTTATGTAAGTATTTCAGTAGACAAATCTGGAAGAGTAATAGCAGCACAGCCTGGGGTTAAAGGAACTACCAACTCTGCATCATGTTTATTAAGACGCGCTAGAGAAGCAGCTTTAAAAACCAAATTTAATTCTGACAATAAAGCACCTTCCAAACAAGTAGGAACAATAATTTATAATTTTTCTTTAAACTAGTAACTAGTTTTGAACTACAAAGAGACATTAGATTGGATGTTTACCAAACTTCCAATGTATCAGCGACAAGGAACTATAGCTTTTAAAAAAGACCTAACCAATATTCTTTCCCTTTCTAAACAACTAGGTTTTCCTGAAAAAAAGTTCACATCAATTCATGTAGCAGGAACTAATGGAAAAGGTTCTACCAGTCATATGCTTGCTTCAGTTATACAAGAATCGAGTTATAAAGTAGGTTTATATACCTCTCCTCATTTAAAAGATTTTAGAGAGCGAATCAAAGTAAATGGCGTCTCCATTTCTGAACAAAATGTTATTGATTTTATTAAAAAAAATAATACTTTTTTAGAGCAACAAAAACTCTCTTTTTTTGAAATGACAGTGGGTATGGCATTTGAATTTTTTGCTAATCAAAAAGTTGATATTGCCATTATTGAAGTTGGTTTAGGAGGCAGGCTAGATTCAACCAATATAATTACCCCATTAGTTTCTGTAATTACAAATATAGGCTTAGATCATACTCAGTTTTTAGGCGAGACTCTACCTGAAATTGCTTTTGAAAAAGCAGGAATTATCAAACCTAATATTCCAGTAGTTATTGGAGAGAAACAAGAAAATATTGTTTCTGTTTTTAAAAAAATTGCATCAAAAAATAATGCTCCAATTTACTTTGCTTATGAATTGGTTTCAAATAAATATACCTCTGATTTATTAGGAGATTATCAAATAAAAAATATAAAAACAACTGTACAAACATTACATTTACTTGCTGAAAAAAAATTTAATATTTCTGATAAAGAAATAAGAAATGGCTTAAAAAATATAGTTAAAAATACAGGGCTGAAAGGTCGGTGGCAGGTGTTAAATAAACACCCAAAAGCTGTATGTGATACAGCGCATAATAAAGAGGGCTTAACCATTGTTATGAATCAGTTGAAAAATGAAAAATATCAAAATTTACATATTATTTTAGGAGTAGTTAATGATAAGAATTTAGACTCACTTTTATCTTTATTTCCAAAAAATGCTAGTTATTATTTTTGCAAACCAAATATTCCAAGAGGTTTAAATACTGAAATTTTAAAACAAGAAGCCTCAAAATTCGAGTTATATGGAAAGGTTTTTGATTCTGTTAACCAAGCTTATCAAAAAGCTTTAAGCCTTGCCAATAATAATGATTTTATCTATATAGGAGGAAGTACATTTGTTGTAGCTGAATTACCGCTATAAACAATCTACATTTTGCTTTTCTAATCAAATGATATAAAAATTTACATATTTGTTCTAGATTTTATTTAACAATTTAGAGTGTAATTTTAAAAACACCCTCATTATCAAAAGAATAACATCTACTACTAACTAAAAGCTTTACTTATATTATTTGAGTGAAGTTTTTTTATATAAAAATGTTTGCTAGTATAAAAAACTCATTTATATTTGCACCTCAATTTAGGGCAATTAGCTCAGTTGGTTCAGAGCATCTCGTTTACACCGAGAGGGTCGGGGGTTCGAATCCCTCATTGCCCACAACAAAAAAAAAATCTACACGAGAGTGTAGATTTTTTTATTTCTAAAAAAATCTGAAAGCTTGCTTTTATAATTTTTCATTTACAGAAGTGATCTTACTAGAAATCAACACAGTTAATCCTTAAAAAAAAGTTTACTTTGTAAAGTTATGAAGAATAAAAAGTAGAGTTACTAAATGTAACTTAACCTTTAAAATGCAAACTTAAGAAGTACATAGTTTTAACTTTATTTGAGATTAATAAATGAATAAAGCAATCTTCCTTAATTGATAATTTTTTATAAATATACCCAAACCATTTAGTTTTTTGGGAAATTTAACGAATATTATTTTTTTCTTTAACAAGGCAAAAAATTCTATCATAGCCGTAGCTATGATAGAATTTTTTAACGCAGTTAAAGGGAGAAAGAACGAGTTAAAAAACCAAAAAACTATGTGGTTTGAGTATATGCCCAACTTTTATAACTGACCTTTTTAGGTCTATCATAAAACGAAATCGAAAGGCTCAATCCTAAAATTTATTCAATCTAATCCTTCAAATTCAAACTTCAAACTCTTATAAACCTTTAAAAATCTATGAATTCCAATGTTTTTATATGCAACTATATGTAACAGCCCTAAACTCCAAACAATCTTTTCAATCAAAATGCGCTCCAATAAACGCAGTTAATTTTAAATTAGTATCAATAGCATTTACGGCTGTAAAAGCATGACCCTCACCTTCATAAAGCGTAAATTCATTTACAACACCCAAAGCGTCTAATTTCGCACTCATGTCAACGCCTTGCGAAGTTGGTATTAAATGATCTTGATCTCCATAAAATAAGATGCTTGGTGGCGCAGCTGCTGTAACAACATGATACGGGCTCATATCTTCATAAGGTTTAGGGTTGCTACTATCGTAGACAAGTCCAAAAAGCGCTCCAAGACTTATAAAACTAGGATGCGTAATATAATTTGGATCTGTAAAATTTGTAGGACCAACAATACTACAAACCATTTCAACATTGCTAGAAGTGTCATAAGCATAAGAATACAACATCGATAAATGCGCTCCTGCACTCACGCCAATAAACCCATAATCATCATCAATTTGATATATTTTTGTATTTTCTAAATCTGTTATAATACTTTCAATATCGTTAATTTGCATAGGAAGTGGAGGATTTCCAAGACCTGCCAATTGGTAATTTATATTTACAATAGCATGCTCTGGAAAGCGTTGTTTTAATGCATCAACCATAAAATTCATATCGCTTTTATCGCCACCTATCCAAGAACCGCCGTGAACCAACACAAAAACTTTTGTAGTTTCTTTAGTTCTTCCATAAGGTAAGTAAATGTCGTATTTTTGTTGCGGACTATCTCCATAAGAAACGTTTAAAAACTGAGTTGCTTCTAAAGGTAAAACATCTTCAATTTCGTCTTTACAAGAAGAAATAAAAAGAATTAAAAATGTATAGATAAAGAATTTATTATATTGATGTTTCATAAAAAAAATATTTCTCAACAAACCTAACTTAAAAATGGCATAATTAGTGAAAATGTACAAAGAAAATCAAAATCAAATTGATAAGGTGGTTACTGTTTTTAGAAAAGGTGGTTTACCTATTTTCTTAGCTCTTTAATAAAACTTGCTAATCCTCTCATTATATGCTTTTAGCTAAATTTAACCCAAAAATTATTCAACAAAAATAAAGGGACTTGAATAAGTTCAAATCCCTAAATAATAATTAAGATTAATTTTGAGTAAAATTTTGAATATCTTAATACAACTAAAAACTATTTAACAAATATGCTTTCCAACTACGTTTTATTTCTTTCTCTGGCTTATTTTCGACCATATTTAGGGAGTGTAAATACACCTTTCCATTGGTATTTATTTTCGCTCTTACACATCTCTTTCTTTGATTTGAGATGCCAAAAGCTTCAAAATCTCTTGAACTACAATTGTCAACAACAATAAAATTTCTTCCTCTTAATTCATCAACAACCTGATTTACAGTGCTATAATCTTCATCAATAAAAGTAATATCAATAACTTCACCATTATCATTACTATTTAAGTAATTCAATATTTTATTTTCCAATTTCATAGCGCAGGGGTATTTCATTAAAAAGATACATCTTTTACAAATAGGTTGCGTATAAATAAAGAAAATTATTGGCTTTGAAATTTTATAAGGAACACTTTCTGTTTTCGGGTAGGTATTTTATAATTTAAGTTAGACGTAAAGCTAATATTTAATTACGAAATCATTTCAATTTTTATTGTCTTTTATATTTTTCGTATCATTACATGATTAAAATATGCTTAATGAAATCTCAAGATAATATTTCTAAAATACAAATTGATTCCGAAATATCGGGACAAGAAATAATTCAAAATAAAGAATTAAACATTTGGGAAGCATTAATTCCTGTTGTTATTTTAATGACAATGTTGGCGTATAATATCTTTTTTGTCAAAGGGCAAAAATTATTAGGAGATTATACCAATCAATATATTTTATTAATGGCTGGTCTTATCGCTGCCATTGTTGGTTTTTTTAATAAAGTTTCATTACAACTGATGGCTTCAGAAGTTTTAGAAAACCTAAAAAGTGTTTTAATACCGATAATGATTTTATTTTTAGTTGGTGCATTAGCAGGAACTTGGTTGGTTAGCGGAATCATTCCTGCAATGGTATATTACGGGCTTCAAGTATTAAGTCCGAGTATATTTTTACCAGCATCGGTTGTTATTGCAGCAATCATTTCTATTGCTACAGGAAGTTCTTGGACTACCTCTGCAACCGTTGGTATTGCATTAGTTGGTATTGGAAGTGCATTAGGTATTCCAACTGGAATGATTGCTGGTGCAGTAATTTCTGGAGCTTATTTTGGCGATAAAATGTCTCCGCTTAGTGATACTACAAATCTTGCTCCCGCTATGGCAGGAACCGATTTATTTACACATATTAGATATATGGCAATGACAACCATACCAACTATAATTATCACAATAATTATTTTTAGTATTTTGAGTATGAATATTGAAACTACGGGTAGTGCTGATATTAGTGGATTATTAAAATCCATTGAAAACACTTTCAATATAACACCTTATTTATTTACTGTGCCATTAGTGGTAATTGTATTAATTGTAACAAAAACGAAACCATTGATTGCCTTAGGTATAGGTGTTCTCTTAGCGGCAATATTTGCTTTTATATTTCAGTTGGAAGTACTAACTAGTTTATCTTCCTCAAATTTTAAATCGATTATTAATGCCATTTTTGTGGATACAGAAATTACAACTGATAATGAAAAATTAAACAAATTATTTAGTGCGGGAGGAATGAAAGGCATGATTTGGACCATTTTATTAATCATTAGTGCTATGGTATTTGGGGGGATTATGGATGCTATTGGTGCATTAGCACGTATCACTAAAGAGTTATTAAAATTAGCAACTTCAATTTTCGGCTTATTTGCCAGTACCGTATTTAGTTGTTTAGGTTTAAATGCGATAGCAAGTGATCAGTATTTAGCTTTGGTGATACCAGGGAAAATGTTTAAAAAAGCCTATGAAGATAAGGGTTTAGCACCCGAAAACTTAAGCAGAACCTTAGAAGATTCTGGTACAGTCACTTCTGTATTAGTACCATGGACTACCTGTGGAGCTTATCAAGCAAGTGTGCTGGGTGTTGATACTTTATCGTATGCAGGTTTTGCTTTTTTTAATTATATAAGTCCGTTTATGACTTTGCTTTTTGCTGCTTTTAACATTAAGATTAAACAATTAAAAGGTAAATAAAATTCGTACCTTTCTATATTAATAACTTCTCAAAGTATTATTATTCAAATTGATTATCTTTAGATTTTAAAAAATATTCTTTAATCAAACGCTCTATAAAATAGAGCTCTATAAACAACTATTAACATGAAATATTTATTCATTTTCTTTTTCACTTTTTATTCATTAACATCATTTGCTCAAACAAAATCAATTAATACATCTCCAGTGCTTGTGGAAGGCTCAGCTAGTAGTACAGGAATGTCGGATGAACGATTAGCTCGAATTGATGTTATGTGTAAAGAAGCTATAAAGCAATCTCAAGTACCTGGTATAGTGGCTTTGATAGTAAGAAACGGAACAATTGTTTATTACAAAGCTTTTGGAATGGCAAATAATGAATCGGGAAGAGTTTTAAAAAGGAATGATATTTTTAGAATTGCTTCACAATCAAAAGCCATTACATCTACAGCTGTGATGATGCTTTGGGAAGAAGGAAAATTTAAAATGGATGACCCTATTTCAAAATATATTCCAGAATTTAAAAACGCACAAATACTTGACTCTTTATATGCAGATGGAACTTACCTTACTAAGCCTGCTAAAAATGAAATTACCATTCGACATTTAATCACACATACTTCAGGTATCGGGTATGGTGTCATTGATAATGACGATCGTTTTAGAAGAATATACAAAAAAGCAGGAATAACCGATTTATTTACAGCAAAAAAGATAACCATAGAAGAAAGTGTTAAAAAGCTTGCAAAGCTTCCTTTACATCATAACCCAGGTGAAAAATTTACTTACAGCGAAGGTATTGATGTATTGGGTTATTTTATTGAAGTAATTTCTGGAATGCCACTTGATGAATTTTTCAGAACTAGAATTCTCGATCCATTGGGCATGGATGACACATGGTTCTATTTACCAAAATCAAAACACAATAGATTGGTAACAGTACAAAAAATAGAAAACGGAAAGTGGATAAACTATCCAGTAACATTTTACGACACAAATTACCCCATAAAAGGGAAGAAAACTTTTTTCTCGGGAGGAGCTGGACTTTCAAGTACCGCAAAGGATTATGCTACTTTTTTACAAATGTATTTAAATAATGGTGAACTAAATGGAATACGAATATTAAGCCGAACAACTATACAATTTATGATGGGAAATCAAATTGGTGATATTTGGAAAGGTTTAGGAGTACATCAAGGTTTAGCATTTAAAGTTGTTAACCAAAAAGGTCAAGATATGGGAGGTGCAGGAAGTTTAGGAACATTTGAATGGGGAGGCTATTTTAACACTCAATATTTTGCAGATCCAAAAGAGAAAATTATCGGTATTTTAATGAAACAAACACAAGATACTAAACCGTTTGATGAAACTGATTGGAAATTTCGTCAATTGGTTGGACAAGCTATTGATGATTAATACTTTGTAGCTGACGCTATTCAGTGTCAATAAAAATATAGCCAGGTATGGATATAAAATATAAAGTGGGAAATTCTAATTAAAGAAATCCCACTTTTAAAAATTCATTCAAATACATTTATTTTAATTTATATCGACCAATTCAACATCAAACTTCAAAATTGAAAATGGTGGTACTTTTTCTAAAATCAATTTTTTATCTAAAAGATCCTTTCTGACTTTTTTAGGAAACACTTGCAAACCTTCATCATATGCTAAATGGGAAGGAATAATCAAAAGTGCTTTTTCTCCTTTTTGCATCAACTTGACTCCTTCTTCCAAACCTTTTATCACAGTATGATTTCCTAATTTAAAATTAAAAGTACTTCCTGTCTTAGTACTATCAAGAGTAGTTGTTCCATTTAAATATTTTGCAATAAACTTAATTTTTACAATTTCCCCATCAACTGGCTTATCTCCTTCTCCATCACTATTCTTTTTATAATAAAGTCCAGATAATATTCTATCAATATTTGCAATACTGTTATCTACTATATAGCTATCTATTGAGTCCTTTTCTATTTCTTTTTGTTCTGAATCGGTTTCTATTTTCATTATTTCACTATCAATAATAAATATTGAATTTCTTTGAAAAAGGTTTTCATAAGAATAATTTGCATACGCTAAATTTGATGGAATAAAAAATCTATATTTTTCACCTTCTCTCATTTTTGAAGATCCAAATCTTAAACCAACAGGTACAAGAGATTTATCCATCATTTTAAATTTAACAGGTTTTCCTGAACTTGAGGCTTTAGTAACACTATCTATTTTTGAACCATTCAATAAATCCATTTTGTAATAGATAGACAAAATATCATTGTCTTTTACTTTAGAGCCAGAATTGTTTGATTTTATAACGGAATAATAATACCCTTCTATTGCTTTCTCAGCAGTTATATTATTATCATTTAAGTATTTCAATATTAATCTATCATCAATACTCCTCTGGTCTTCAAAATCATCATTATCAATACAACTTTGTAAAACAATAAAACTTGATGATAATAGTAAAAATATTAATATTAACTTGTTGAAACCTAATTCTATTTTTTTCATAATCTAAAGTATTTTTGATTTATTTATAGTTTATACTACCATTACGTTTATTTATATCAAAACGCTACACACAAAGCAAAAAATTTAAAAATAAACAAGACCGTTGCAAAAGCTCTTTTGATAAAGAAGTATGACGCTCGATAAAAATTTAACTCGCAGTAAACCTCTGTTTATGAGGACTTAAATTTTAGAGAAGGAAGTAATTCGAAGTAAAAAAATAAACAAAATTAGTCATTCACCCGCTTACTATATCTATTACGGATATAGTAAGCGGGTGAATAATTTTTATATTGCAGTTAATTTTTAGAGAAGGAAGTAATTCGAAGTAAAAAAGCTTTAAATCTTAATTTTGTTCAATATTGCAACGGTCTTAAACCACTAGAGATAGGAGACACTTGATTTAAATTGCTTTTTAGGTCAAAAAAAAAATCCAGAATAAAATAATTTATTCTGGACTTTAAAATTCTCATTAACTAACCAAGTTTAATCAACATTATCATGTAAAAATGAATTATTAGATCTCAATTGGATATTATCATATTCATCAACTTTTAATGTCATTCTTGATTGATCCATTTCCGATGATGAAGGCACGTCGTTTAAATTAACGCCCATTCTTTTATAAGCTGGCTGACTTTCAATTTCATCAATATTTTTATTCATTTTATGAATGAATTTATAATTAAATTCTTTCATTTTTCTACGTCTATCGTCTGCTTTATTTTTTAATTCTGCTATAGTTAAATTCATTGGAGAAATATCTTCAGTATCTTCTACTATATCAGTAGCAACTGTTATTTTTTTCTTTTCTTCAACTCTTACTTCAAAATTAGGGTTCTCTTGATTAGAAACTGATTTTAAAGCTTTTATTTCAGATGAAAAATCATCTTCTAAAGCATGTAAAATTTTCCCATCATAAGAAGAAGGTTCTGGTTTTATTTCTTCTAAACCAATAATTTCAACATCACTAATATTCGTTACAACTTTTTCTTTTTGAATAGGTAAATCAAAAGTAAATGAAAACTGATCTTCACTTTCATTTTCAATGTTTTCTTTAATTTCAGGCTCTGGGGTTACATCAGTGATGATATACTCTTCTTCAATTTTTGAATTTAAATCTTCACTAACCACTTCGGTATCCTTTACATTATCAATCTCATCAACTTCTTCAATTTCATCTTCTAAAGAAAATCTAGTTATAAACTCTTCAACCTTATCGGTTGGATTTTGTTGTAGTTCAACTTTAGCCTCTTTTTCATCTATTAAATTATGAACTATTTTTTTAGATTCGGTTACAGCAATTACATTTTGCTGATCCATATTAAACCCAGTAGCAATAATCGTTACAGCTATAGAATCTGCTAAAGATTCATCCTCTCCAACACCCATAATAATATCAACATTTGTTTTTGCTTCTGATTGGATATAATCATTTATTTCGCCTATTTCATCAATTGTTACTTCTGATGATCCTGAAACAATCAATAACAATACATTTTTAGCTCCTTCAATTTTATTATCATTTAACAAAGGAGAATCTAATGCTTTAGTAATAGCATTCTGAGCTCTGTTTGGCCCTGATGCCATTCCTGAACCCATAATAGCAGTCCCACTATCTGATAGTACTGTTTTTGCATCTCTCAAGTCAATATTTTGAGTATAATGATGTGTTATAACTTCTGCAATTCCTGTTGCAGCAGTTGATAATACCTCATCTGCTTTTGAAAACCCTGCTTTAAATCCTAAATTACCATAAACTTCACGTAATTTATTATTATTAATAACCACTAATGAATCAACATGAGTACGAAGTTTTTCAATTCCAATCTGAGCTTGTTCTACACGTTTTTTACCCTCAAATGAAAATGGCATTGTAACGATACCTACTGTTAAGATATCCATTTCTTTGGCTATTCTTGCAATTACTGGTGCTGCACCTGTACCAGTACCACCTCCCATTCCAACAGTTATAAATAGCATTTTTGCCGAGGTATTTAACATGCCTTTAATTTCTTCCATACTTTCCATTGCCGATTCTTCGCCAACAGTTGGGTTTGCTCCTGCTCCTAAGCCTTCGGTTAATGATGCTCCTAATTGGATTTTATTTGGTACGGAACTATTTTGTAAAGCTTGTGCATCTGTATTACATACTACAAAATCTACACCTTTAATTCCTTTATTAAACATATGATTCACGGCATTACTACCTCCACCACCAACACCAATTACTTTAATAACATTAGACTTATTTTTTGGCAAATCAAAAGATATATCAATACTCATAACTATTTTTTATTTTTCAGGTTTTTATTTTTTATTCTATTATTCGGCGTTATCTAAAAAGTCTCTAAACTTTTCACTCCATTTATCAAAAATTGATTTTCCAATGGGTTTGCTAATTTTCTGTTTTGGCTCAAAAACTTCATTTGTCTGACTTTCAGTTTTGCCTTTCTTTTTATCATCTACCAATCCTTTCATTAACAATCCTACTACAGTTGCATAAACTGGGCTTGACAACTCTGTATCTGAATTACTTGCCAAATGCTCATTAGGGTATCCAATTCGAGTATCCATACCAGTAATATATTCTACCAGCTGTTTAATGTGTTTTAATTGGGAGCCTCCTCCTGTTAAAACGATACCTGCAATTAGCTTTTTCTTGGTATCTTCATGTCCGTAATTTTTTATTTCTAAAAACACTTGCTCAACAATCTCTATAACTCGTGCATGAATTATTTTTGACAAATTTTTAAGTGTAATTTCTTTAGGATCTCTACCTCTTAAACCTGGAATTGAAACTATTTCATTGTCTTTATTTTCTCCTGGCCACGCCGAACCAAACTTTGTTTTTAGTAATTCGGCTTGTTTTTCAATAATAGAACATCCTTCCTTAATATCTTCTGTAATAACATTTCCTCCAAAAGAAATAACTGCTGTATGTCGAATAATTCCGTTTTTGAATATGGCTAAATCGGTTGTACCACCACCAATATCAATTAAGGCTACACCAGCTTCTTTTTCTTCTTGACTTAAAACTGCATCTGAAGAAGCTAGTGGTTCCAAGGTTATGCTCCCTAATTCTAGACCTGCACTTTTAATACATCTTCCAATATTTCTAATAGATGATACTTGACCAACTACTACATGAAAATTTGCTTCCAATCTACCACCATACATACCAATAGGGGTATTTATTTCGGCTTGACCATCAACTTTAAAATCTTGTGGTAAAACATGAATAATTTCTTCACCTGGTAGCATTACTAATTTATAAACTTGATTAACTAGTCTTTCAATATCTTCTTCATCAATTACTTTTTCAGAATTTTGACGAGTTATATAATCACTATGGTGTAAACTTCTTATATGCTGACCTGCAATACCAACAACAACATTTTTAATTTTTTTATTGGAAGTGTTTTCTGCTTCTTGAACTGCTTCTTGAATAGATTGTATAGTTTGTGTAATATTATTTACAACACCTCTATGTACTCCTAAACTTTTTGCTTTTCCCGAACCAAGAACTTCTATCTTTCCATAAGCATCTTCTCTTCCAACCATTACTGCTATTTTGGTTGTTCCGATATCTAATCCAACTGCTATGCTATTTTCTTCCATTATCTTAATATTTTGCACAAACTACTTGATTCTTAAATTTCAAATTAATTGTTTTATAATTATTTAATGTATTATCTGAAATTGATTTTTGATAAAACACTTTTAATTTTTTAATTTTCTCATTTACTTTTTTCAATTTGCCAAAAATTATAATTTGATTTCCCAAACGTGTTTTTAGTTCAAATTGATTTGTACCTTTATTTTCTATTTGTTTAATTCCAATAATTTGTTTTCGTAAAAAATTATCATTTTTAATTTTATTTGCCAAATAAATTATATCGTTACATTTTTCTTTATTTAATTTACTTGATGTTATAGGAACTCTTGCCGAATAATTATTAGACAACGGCATTTTCTTCCCTTGTTTATCATAATAATATGATCCTGTGCTATTTGCCACTCGTAGAACTGGTGTTCTTTGTGTGATTAAAGCTCTTAAACTTCCTTTTAATGTTAAAAAAATTTCTGCTTTTTCAATCATATCATTATTTTGCACAAACCTTTCTAAATTATTCAAATTTAAATTTTCTTTTGATTGGTTTCCCTTAGTATTCAAACTTTGTATTAACAACTTATTAACCATTTCATAACTAATAAAAAGGTTATCTCCATTCTTAAAAATAACATCAATATCTTCAATTTTTTTGTTTGCATTTCTATGCGATGCGAATCCGTACAGAAAGACAACTGACAAAATGAGCATTAAAAATTTTATATATAAACTGTACTTTTTCAACTACTTATGTCTTTTTTGCTATTTTTTTTAAAAAACTATGACAATTTTCAATCAACCCCCTCGTTAATATATTAAATTGCCATAGTCACCTAAAGCATTTAGTATTTTTTAATTAATCAATTTTTCAATTTCGTCAACAATTTGAATTGTTGCATTTGGCAAAGCCATTTTTTTTATGTTTTTTTTCAAAAGATTTTGTTTTTCCCCATCATTAATTAAATCATCCAAAATTTCTTGAAATTTTTCTAATTCATTTTCTTTTATCATTATTGCTGCATGATGTTTTGTAACCGCCAAAGCATTTTTTGTTTGATGATCTTCTGCAACGTTTGGGGAAGGAATAAAAATTACTGGTTTTCCAACAATACATAATTCTGATATTGACCCTGCTCCTGCTCTACTAATAATAATATCTGCAGCGGCATAAAGCAAATCCATTTTTTTAACAAAAGAATGAACTTGAACTTCTTCTATTTCATTATATTTTTTATAATCTTCATAATACAATTTGCCCGATTGCCATATTACCTGCACATTATTTGCTAAAATATTTTCTATATTTTTTTCAATCGTTTGATTGATAACTCTTGCTCCCAAACTTCCACCAAGAACTACTAATGTTTTTTTATTCTCATTGAGTTTATAAAATTGAATTCCTTCTTTTTTTTTGTTAGATGTTTCTAATAAATCTTGTCGAACAGGGTTTCCTGTTTTGATAATTTTCTCTTTTGGGAAAAATTTTTCTAAACCATCATAAGCAACACATATTTTTCCTGCTTTCTTAGCTAATAATTTATTGGTAATTCCAGGAAAAGAATTTTGCTCTTGAATTAAGCTAGGAATCTGTTTTTTATTTGCCATAAACAAAGTTGGACCAGAGGCAAAACCACCTGTACCAATCACCACATTGGGTTGAAATTTTTTAATTATTTTTTTTGCTCTATACAAACTCTGTATTAATTTAAATGGAAACATTAAGTTTTTAATTGATAAACTTCTTTGTATTCCCGTAATATTTAATCCTTTAATTTTATATCCTGCTTGTGGTACTTTTTCCATTTCCATTCTATCACTTGCTCCAACAAATAGAAATTTCGCATTGGGATGTCTATTTTTCAATTCATTTGCTATTGCAATTGCTGGATAAATGTGACCTCCTGTACCTCCGCCACTTAATAATATGTTTAGTTGTTTTCTGATTGTTTAACTGTTTATTTGTTTAATCGTTTATTTGGTTTCTGGTATCTCACTTCTCTATTCTTTTCTCTATTTTCTCCTTCCAATTTCACACTTTTAACTTTTTATTCGTTTAATTGTTATTGGTTTATTTCCAACCATTACCTTCTAACTTTCAATTTACCTTTCTCTTTTTTCTTTTCCCACTTCACACTTCCCACTTCCAACTTCACACTTCACACTTTTAACTTTTAACTCTTATATCACCCTATTGCTTCATGTAAAATATCTAATGGGTTATCTAATTCTGCTTTATTTTTTTTAATCAAAACTTCTCCACTAGAGGCGCTTACGCTTAGTACTATTCCAATTGCAAAACAGGTCATCCAAATAGAAGTTCCTCCTGTACTAATCAACGGAAGGGGTTGTCCCGTTACTGGAAATAACCCAACTGCAACTGCCATATTAATTAGCGCTTGAAATATGATTGGAAATCCAACTCCTAGCACCAATAAGGTACCAAAAATTGTTTCTGTTTTTGTTGCAATTCTAACAATTCTAAACAACAACATAAGGTACACTACAATAATTAATACTGCTCCAATAAATCCAAATTCTTCTCCAATAATTGCATAAATAAAGTCAGATGAAGACTGAGGTAAAAAGTTTTTTTGTACACTTTTACCTGGTCCTTTACCATAAATTTCTCCTGAAGCTATGGCTATTTTTGCTTTTTCTGCCTGATAATTATCTTCAGAATTTCCAGATATAAAATGTTCTACTCTATTTGACCAAGTATTAATTCTATTATTTTTCATTGCATCTGGAAATGCTTTCACTGTTAAGATAAATAATGCAAGTGCTAAAACTCCTACGCCTAGTATGATAAATATATTTTTTATAGGATATCCACCTATAAAAACCAATAAGATTACCATAGCAAAAGTAATAGCTGTAGTTGAAAAATTTGCTGGTAAAATAAATATTAAAACCATTCCTACAGGCAACCACAACTGTAATAAGCTTTCTTTAAAATTGATTTTTTTTTCTTTTTTTCTAGCTAGATAACGAGAAACATACATCATTAAAACAACCGATGCTAATGTTGAGGTTTGAAAACCTACACCAACAAACGGAATTTGAATCCACCTACTTGCATTGGCACCACCTATTACTGTACCTTGTGTAAGCGTAAAAATTAATAACAGAATCACTACAGGAATCATTAACACAGATAATCCGCTAAAATATCTATACGGAATTTTATGTGTAGCAAAAACGATAACAAAACCAAGCAATAGTAGTACAGCGTGCTTAAGCAAATAACCCATTGTAGTACCTTTTCCGGCAACATACACTAGGTTAGTGCTTGCGCTATATACAGGAAGAAAGGAAAAAATAGCCAATACTGCTATAATTGCCCAAATGGTTTTGTCTCCTTTTATATTTTGCAAAAAATCCGTCATCAATAATTCGTATAATAAATTTTACAGTTGTCTTACAGCTTCTTTAAATTGCTTACCTCTATCTTCATAATTTTTAAATAAATCATAACTTGCGCAAGCAGGTGAGAACAAAACAGATTCACCGTCTTCGGTTAATCTATATGCAATGCTAACTGCTTCTTCTATATTAATTGTTTCAATCATAAATTCAACAATATTTCCAAATACATCTATTATCTTTTGGTTGTTATAACCCAAGCATATAATTGCTTTTACTTTTTCATTTACCAATGGCAATAATTGCTCATAATCATTTCCTTTATCAACACCACCTAAGATCCATACTGTTGAAGTTTTAATTCCATCTAAAGCATAATGTGTTGCATTTACATTTACAGATTTTGAATCATTAATATACTGTACACCGTTTATTCGAAGTACATTTTCTATTCGATGTTCTTCATTTTCAAAATCACATAAACTTTCTCTTATACTTTCTTTGCGCACTTTTATCAAATCTGATAAAGTACTTGATGCCATAGCATTTTTAGTATTAAAATTGGTTTGTGGAGCAAAAGCTGAAATACTCATTTATATATAATTTTTGGTTAGTTTATCTTACTTTTAATGTTAATATGGACAATACGGCTAGTAAAATCGAGACAATCCAAAATCTAGTTACTATTTTACTTTCGTGATATCCTTTTTTTTGATAATGATGATGTAATGGCGACATTAAAAATATTCGTCTTCCTTCACCATATTTTTTCCTTGTATATTTAAAATATGACACTTGTAATATTACGGAGAGGTTTTCTGCTAAAAAGATTCCTGCTAAAATTGGAATCAATAATTCTTTACGCACCGCTATGGCTAAAACTGCAATTATTCCACCAATGGTTAAACTTCCAGTATCTCCCATAAAGACTTGAGCTGGGTATGTATTGTACCATAAAAACCCTACCAATCCACCTACAAAAGCACTAATAAAGATGGTCATCTCACCCGAATTTGGGATATACATTACATTTAAGTAATTAGCAAAAACTATATTACCTGAAACCCAAGCAAAAACAGCAAGTGCCATTACAATTATAGCCGAAGTTCCAGCTGCCAGTCCATCGATACCATCAGTTAAATTTGCTCCATTTGAAACAGCAGTTATAATAAATATCACTACCAAAACAAATACTAACCATACATAATCATTGGCTTTTTCTCCCATCCAACCTAATAAACTTGCATAATCAAATTCGTTATTCTTAACAAATGGAATTGTGGTTTTGGTTGATTTATGAGCTTCGCCAAAATTACTAGAAGGATTCGTTTGATTTAAAGTTTGTGAGATTTGATTTGTAAGGATTTTTTCTTTTACTACTACATCAGGATTAAAATACAACATCAATCCAACAAATATTCCCAAAGTAACTTGACCAATTATTTTAAACCTACCCTTTAAGCCATCTTTATTTTTTTTAAATACTTTTATATAATCATCTATAAATCCTATTGTTCCCGTCCAAAGGGTTGTAACAATTAGAATAATGATATAAATATTCTCTAATTTTGCAAATATTAATACGGGAATGATTGTTGCTAAAATGATAATAATCCCTCCCATTGTTGGAGTTCCTGTTTTCTCTTTTTGCCCTTCTAAACCTAAATCTCTAACCGACTCTCCTACTTGTAATTTTCTTAATTTATCTATAATTTTTCTTCCAAAAATTGTTGAAATCAATAAAGAAAATGCGAATGCTAATGCAGATCTAAATGAGATATACTTAAACAAACCTGCTCCTGACAGATTATAATGTGTATCCAAATATTCAAATAAATAGTATAGCATTTTTAATTATTTATTTAGTTCTTTTAGTGTTTCATTTACTATTTTAAAATCATCAAAATCAGACCTTACGTCTCCAATAATTTGATAAGTTTCGTGACCTTTTCCTGCAATCAAAATAATATCACCTGTATTTGCCAATTTGCATGCGGTTTTAATTGCTTGTTTTCTATCGGCAATAGAAATTGTTTTTTTATAGTTTTCGGGAGTCACACCTTCTTCAATATCTTTAATAATTAAATCGGGGTTTTCACTTCGTGGATTATCTGAGGTAAAAACTACTTGATTACTCAAAGTAGAAGCTATATTTCCCATTTTTGGGCGTTTTGTTTTATCACGATCTCCACCACAGCCTACCACGGTTATTACTTGCTCATTATATGTGCGAATGGTATTGATTGTTTCTAAAACATTTTTTAGCGCATCTGGTGTGTGTGCATAATCCACTATAGAATTAATTCCACTTGTCGAGACTGCATGCTGAAATCTTCCATCTACATTTTCTAACTCACTAATTATTCGTAAAATTTCTAGTTTTTCAAGCCCTAATAAATCAGACACTCCATAAATTGCAAGTAAATTATAGGCATTAAAAGATCCTATCAGTTTAACCCACAATTCTTGGTTATCGATATTTAGCAACAAACCATTAAATTGATTTTCTAAGATTTTCAACTTATAATCAGCAATAGTTTTTAATGCATAAGTATATTTTTTTGCTAATGTATTTTGCAACATGATTGTTCCATTTTTATCATCAATATTTACCAAAGCAAATGCTGTTTTAGGTAAATTATCAAAAAAGGATTTTTTCACATCTCTGTATTCTGCAAAAGATTTATGGTAATCTAAATGGTCGTGTGTAAGATTCGTAAAAACTCCACCTTCAAAATACAACCCTGCAGTTCGTTTTTGATCAATACCATGAGAACTTACTTCCATAAAGCAGAATTCAACTTCAGCTAAAACCATTTTATGTAACGTTTCATTTATAGTTACTGAATCTGGAGTTGTATGAGTTGTGGCTTGTTCAAGTTCATCAATCATAATTTTTATAGTCGATAACAATCCAACTTTATAATTGGCTTTTTTAAATAGCTTATATAATAAGGTAGCGATAGTTGTTTTTCCATTAGTTCCTGTTACACCAACTAATTTTAATTTTTCGGAAGGATTGTCATAAAAATTAGCAGCTATAATTGCTAAAGCCTCATCGCAATTAGCAACTTGAACATAAGTAATGTTAGGTTGAATTTCTTTAGGGAACTGTTCACAAACAATTACTACAGCACCACTTTCAATAGCTTTATTAACAAATTTATTACCGTCAAAAATCAAACCTTTTTGTGCTATAAATAATGAATTCAATTTTACTTTACGTGAATCAAATACAACTGATTTTATCTCAATATTAGTATCACCAAGAATAGATTCAATAGCAACTTTATATAGTATGTCTTTTAAATTTTTCAACTAATTATTCTTGTTTTAAGACAAATCCAACAATATGATTTCTCCTTTTTTTAATTCTTTTCCAGGTTTAATTGATTGCGATTTTACTTTACCTATTCCTTTATAATTGACAATAAGTCCTAAATTTTCAAGTAGAGATATCGCATCCATTCCCGGCATATTCTTTACATTAGGGACCTTTTTATAATTTTTATTAGCCTTTTTATAATATTTTTCATAGTCTTTACTTACAGATGTTATTTCATTTTTAAATAACATTTCACCTTGTACAGGCGTATCTGAATAAATTTTATGAGCAATTTTTTTAAATACAGGTGCCGCTACTACGTTTCCATAATAACCAATCTCTATATCTGGCTTATGGATTACTACAATACATGAATACTTAGGTTCATTGGCAGGAAAATACCCAACAAATGATGAAATATATTCCGCTTTTCCTTTTTTCCAATATTCCGTTTGACAAGTACCTGTTTTGCCTGCCATAGAAAAATTTTTATCATAAATGTTTTTTGCTGTACCTCTTTTAATAACATTCAGCATCATTTCTTTTACATAATCAACTGTTTGCTGAGAACATATTTTATAATTGATAACTTCTTTTTCAAATTTGGCAATTACATTGCTTTGGGTTCTAATTTCTTTTACAAACCTTGGTTTTACCATTTCACCATTATTTGCTATCGCATTATAAAACGTAAGTGTTTGCAAAGGTGTAATCGAAACTCCGTAACCATAAGCCATCCATGGCAATGATAAACCACTCCATTTTTTTTTATCTTTCGGGTTTGGAATAAATGGACTCCCTTCTCCTTTTATAGGTAAGCCTATTTTTTTACTGACATTCATTTTATGTAAGGCATTGACAAACTTGCTTGGATTGTCTTTATAATTGTCATTAATGATTTTTACAATACCAACATTTGAAGACACTTCAAATATTCTTGCTACTGAAATCTTACCATGACCACCTCTGTGAGTATCTCTAACGCTCCTTCCATAGAATGAAATCACACCTTTTTCTGTATCGATAATTGTTGAAGTATCTATAACCTTATCTTCTAAAGCTACAACCATACTCATCAACTTAAATGTAGAGCCTGGTTCATGCGATTCATAAACTGCATAATTTCTTTGCTCGTAATAAGTTCCTTTTGATGTTCTGCCTAAGTTTGATATTGCTTTTATTTCACCCGTTTTAGTTTCCATAACTACAACAGAACCATGATTGGCTTTGAAGTATTCTAATTGCTCTAACAGGGCATGATGTGCAATATCTTGTATATTTAGATCAATGGTAGTAATGATGTCTTTTCCATCAATAGGTTCAATTTCATTATTATCATTTAGAGGTTTCCACTGTCCTTTTGCAATTTTTTGTTTTAATCTTTTCCCGTTTTTACCTCTTAAATATTCATAAAAACTCCCTTCAATTCCTACTCTTCCTCTATAATCATCATAACCAACTGC
>JAKITG010000137.1 GCA_021648195.1 Flavobacteriaceae bacterium
ATTTTACACAAAAATACCAATTCTTGGTATTAATTGCAAATATTTTTGAAATTTAGATTCTGATTTGGTTGTAGCTAGCGACAGTTCGTCTAAAAACCTCCGCAATTAAACTATTTTCACACCAAAAGTATTATTTATTTGGTGTTATTGAGTAAAAATAGGTTTTTTTTACCCAAAACGAGCTTAAAATGTAGTTTTTGAGTTTTTTTGTGATTGAAAATAGTTTTTAGACAATCTGACGGTTGGTGTAAGATTTCGTTGCGTTTTTAAGCAACTAATTTAGTAAGATTTCTCAGAACTGTCTCGAAATTTGCAAGATTTTATAAATACAGATCAAACAAGTAATGAATTTTACACTTCTTAAATTTGCTTTTTAAAGGTTTTAGTTATTTTTTCGGTGTCTAAAACTTATTTTCATATCAAAACCTTTCGATATTATTTTTTCTTTATTTGTTTGATTATTTGGTATTGGTGGATTGTCTTTTATCCAACCTAAAAAAGTTTCTACTTCTATATATAAATCTTTTGCAGACAGTATTTTATGAAACGAAAAACTTTGCATTAAAGGATCTTTGTCTTTTATCCAATCTATTTCATAATCCCCGTCTAAAAAAGCCATTACAATTGGTTTTCTTGTTTCTTTATTTATTTCAGTTTTTGTTTTGTTTAAATCTAATACTTTTTCGAATAAGTAACTTTGTTCAAAACCCAATAATTTTAAAGTATTTTCTGAAATTGGACTAAACCCTTTTGATGTTCTAATAAGAGAATATATTTTATTATTAATAGCAAATAGATAAAAATAATAGCCCTCTTTCTCAAAATCTAAATCAAAATCTTGCTCTTCTATGATGTTTGTTCTTTGGAATATTTTGTTTTGGTCAATACCATAAATTCCTTGTAAGTAATCGTAATAATCTTTATATTTTGAAATAATTTTCATATTATTATAGATAATAAACCCTTATATTTCCATTCAAATGAAAAATATATTTGTTATGCTAATCTCTTGAATTCTATCATTCAGTTTTTTATTATGCCTAACAGCAGTTCGTCTAAAAACCCCCGAAATTAAACTATTTTCACACTAAAAGTATTATTTATTTGGTATTATTGAGTAAAAATAGGAGTTTTTTTACTCAAAACGAACTTAAAATGTAGTTTTTGAGTTTTTTGTGTGATTGAAAATAGTTTTTAGACAGTCTGACGGTTTGTGTATGGCAAGTAGGACAATAGAAAGCACTACACTTTCGGGTTTACTTTTTAAAGGTTTTAGTAATTTTTTTTAACTTTAGCATTATTAATCAGAAAGTATAAAAGAGCGGATTAAGATTATTTTACACGCAGAGACTTTTGATCTCGTCAATCCCCGAGGCTTCGGGAATAACTAGGTCAGATATAAAAGTTGGGTATTAATGTTATTTTTGTTTTGAAATTTAAAATATTACTCCGAACTTATTGGGGGCTAAACTATTAATTTAGAAAGTAAATATCGGATTTTTTTTAGAGTTTGTATTGATTTTTTTATTTGATATTAAAATCTAATTTTGCATTTAATATAAGTAACATGAAAGTATTATTATTAGATAGTAATCACTCCGTTTTGAAAAGTGGATTAGAGAACTTAGGTTTTCAATGTGATGAAGATTATTCTTCCTCGAAAGATAAAATTGAAGAAAAAATCTACAACTATGAAGGTATTGTAATTCGTAGTCGGTTTAAAATTGATAATATTTTTATTGACAAAGCGACAAAGTTAAAATTCATTGCAAGAGTTGGTGCTGGATTAGAAAGTATTGATATCGCTTATGCGGAAGAAAGAAACATTCATTTGATTGCTGCACCCGAAGGAAATCGTAATGCCGTTGGAGAACATGCATTAGCAATGATTTTAGCTTTGTTTAATAAATTAAAAAAAGCAGATAATGAAATTCGTAATGGACAATGGCTAAGAGAAGATAATCGAGGTATTGAGTTAGAAGGGAAAGTAATTGGAATTATTGGTTATGGTAATATGGGAAAAGCTTTTGCTAAAAAACTCAAAGGTTTTGATGTGGATGTACTTTGTTATGATATTAAAGTCAATGTTGGTGATAAAAATGCGAAACAGGTAAGTCTTAATGAAATATTTGAAAAGACTGATGTATTGAGTTTACACATTCCTCAAACCGAATTGACTGAAGGAATGGTTAATGCAGAGTTTATCAAAAAATTTAAGAAATCTATTTATTTAATTAACACTGCTCGGGGTTCGGCTATTGTAACTGCTAATTTAGTAGAAGCAATCGAACAAAATAAAATATTAGGTGCTTGTTTAGATGTTTTAGAATATGAAAAATTATCCTTTGAAAACTTTTTTACCAATCAAAATATGCCTAAAGCCTTTCAATATTTAATCAATTCTGATAAAGTAATTTTATCTCCACATGTGGCAGGTTGGACTGTTGAATCAAAATTTAAACTAGCAGATGTGATTGTAAAAAAAATTAATAAAATAAAATTTTCATGAATTCATTAAAAAAAATAAAATGGGGTATTATTGGCTGTGGAAATATTGCCAATAAATTTGCAAGTGATCTAGCATTGATTGATGATGCAGAATTAACAGCTGTAGCTTCAAGAAGTATGGAAAAGGCAAATGAATTTGCTCAAAAATACAATTCTGAAAAAGCCTACAACAGTTATGATGCTTTATTTTTAGATGCTAATGTTGATATTGTTTATATAGCAACACCTCATATTTCTCATGCGGAGTTGAGCATTAAGGCAATGGAACATGGCAAACATGTTTTATGCGAAAAACCTTTAGCACTCAATAAGAAAGAAGCTGTTGCTATATTTGAAACCTCCAAGCGCACCAATCGATTTTTTATGGAAGCCTTATGGACACGATTTAATCCAAGTTTAATTGCCATTAAAAAACTTATTGATGATGGAGAGATTGGTGAGATAAAATTTATAAATGTTGATTTTTCATTTAAAACAGATAAGTCATTAGATAGTAGAGTACTAAATATAGACTTAGGTGGAGGTACAATTTTAGATATTGGAATTTATCCTGCCTTTTTGGTTTATCTTTTATTAGGTGTACCTAAAGAAATTTTGGCTAAGTCTATTTTTCATGATACAACAAAATGCGATATACAGACATCAATTATTTTTCATTATGATACTGCGCAAGCAATTATATATAGTGGCTTTGTGTCAAAATCTGATTTGGTAGCACGTATTAGTGGTACAAGCGGACAAATTCACCTTCATAAACCTTGGTTTGTTGCACAAGGTTATACATTGATAAAAAATGACAATGAACAGGTATTTAATTTATCAACTACAGGAATTGGTTTTAGTCATGAGATTATAGAATGCCACAATTGTTTAAGGGCTAATGAAATTGAAAGTGATTATTGGTCACATCAACATAGTTTGGATTTGATTTCGATATTAGATAATGTAAGAGAACAAGTGGGATTAAAATATCCACAGGAATAATGCAAGTTAAATTCTGTAAGAAAAACTGCGAGACTTTTGATTGTCTTCATTTTAATTTAATCCCTTTTTGGTCTAATTTTCAGAGGTTTGCCTCAAAGTATAAACCTAACAGGTTTTCAAAACCTGTTAAGTTTATCTAAATTGTTTTAGCAAACAATACCTTTGGACTTGCCCCGAGGTAGTTTAATTTTTTAATTCAACCCAAATATTCCCTTTACTATTTGATTCTATCGATTTTTCAATAAAACTCATTCCTCTAACTCCATCTTTCATTGTTGGAAATTCTCCTGAATTGTATTTTTGACCTCTAACTGCTCTTGCTACACCTTTATAGATATTAGACATTGAATCAAAAATTCCTTCTGGGTGACCTGGAGGAAGTTTTGTTCCATCTAATGAAAGATCACTATTATATGCATGCCCAGGTTTATATACTTGCATGGGTTTGTCGTCGGATAAAATATATAAATAATTTGGATTTTCTTGTTCCCATTTCAATCCGCCTTTGTCTCCATAAATACTAATGGCTAAATTATTTTCTTCACCTGTTGCTATTTGACTAGAGCGAACAATTCCTTTTACATGTTCAGAAATACGCACTAACATTGTAGCATCTATATCCATTTTGTTGTCACTATACAAATAATTAAAATCTGCAAGAATAGATTTAACTTCTAGTCCTGTTGTAAATTCAATTAAATTAAATGCATGTACACCGATATCTGCAACACAGCAACTCGCTCCTGATTTTTCGGGATCTAATCTCCAGGTGGTTTTTCTTTTTTCAGAATCATGGATAAGTTTATTTATCCATCCTTGATAATATTGAACATCAATTTTATGAATTTTCCCTAAAGTACCAGATTTTATCATTTCTCTCATTTGTCTTACCATAGGGTAACCTGTGTAAGTATGTGTTAAAGCAAAAATTGTTTTTGATTTTTTTAATGCACTTTCTAAGGTTTTAGCTTCATCAAAAGTTGTAGTCATTGGTTTTTCACAAATAACATGAAACCCAGAGTCAATCAATTTTTTGGCCATTGGAAAATGTAAAAAATTAGGTGTTAGAATAGAAACAACTTGTATTCTTTCATTTTCGGGAAGTTTTAATTCTTCATGAACTAGGGTGTCAAAATCTTTGTAAATTCTATTGGTTGGTAAGCCAATTTCTTTGGCAAACCCAATATTCTCTTCCCAAACAGGATTAAATACTCCACCAATTATTTCGTAATCATCGTTAATAAATGAAGCTACTCTGTGTAGTACTCCAATGAGAGAGTCTCCGCCTCCTCCTAATATTCCAAGTTTTATTTTTTTTACCATTTTATTTTTTTTTAATTGATTTTATTTTTTGTAAGTTATTTTTTCATTTTTGAAAAAAACTAGAAAAAGTAGAAATACTACTCCTGCAAATATTGCTGGAAAAATCCAAATGTCTTGCCAGTTGTGCAGTCCCGGTTCTAGTAAGTTTTTATTTGCAATGATTCCTGCAATTTTAAATCCTATCATCATTCCTATACCATAAGTGGCTAAAGTAATTAATCCTTGAGCTGCACTTTTTATTTTTTCTCCTGCTTTTGAGTCGGTGTAAATTTGACCTGAAACAAAGAAGAAGTCATAACAAATTCCATGTAATGCGATACCTATTATAAGCATAAAGGTTAACTCTCCAGAGTTTCCATATGCAAAAAGTATATACCGAATAGCCCATGCTAGCATTCCAAATAATATAGTTTTTTTAAATCCGTATTTTTTAAAGAAAAGAGGCAATAATAGCATAAAAATAATTTCCGAACCTTGCCCAATAGTCATTTTTCCTGCTGGGTCTTCTAATCTAATTTCTCCAAGAAATGCACCTGCTAATTGATAATAAAATGCTAAAGGAATACAGATAAGAACTGAAGCTATAAAGAATATTAAAAAGTTTTTATTTTTAAGTAACCTGATTGAGTCTAATCCTAAAATATTTGATATTGTAACTTTTTCTTCCTTACTAGTTGTTGGAGGTGTTTTAGGTAATGTAAAACTGAAAAAACCTAATATCGCAGAAGCGCTTGCAGTCATTAAGAATGTATTTTTTAACAGTCCGTTTGCAATTCC
>JAKITG010000138.1 GCA_021648195.1 Flavobacteriaceae bacterium
ACTTCCTGACAGGCGTCTTTTTTAAAATATTTGTATTTTTACGTTTCTATTATTTGCTTTAAAAACTTTTACCATGAAGAAAATTATTGAAACAAAAAATGCTCCAGCACCGATTGGTCCATACAGCCAAGCTATATTTATTAAGAATACTTTATATACTTCGGGGCAAATAGCTAGTCATCCAAAAACTGGTAATTTAATTACCAATAATATTACTGATGAAACTCAACAAGTAATGAATAATTTAAAGGCAGTTTTAGCTGAGGCAAAAATGACCTTTGAAAATATAGTAAAAGCAACTATTTATATTTCAAATATGGATGATTTCACTACTATAAACTCCGTTTATGGCTCCTATTTTAATGATGCTACAGCTCCAGCTCGCGAAACGGTTCAAGTTGCCAAATTACCAAAAAATGTAAATGTTGAAATTTCAGTAATTGCAATCAAGTAGTTTTTTTAAAGTGCTTTTATCAATAATTCGGCAGTAGCTGGGTTTGTAGCTAATGGAACATCATAAACATCACAAAGCCTCATCAACATAAAAATATCGGGTTCATGTGGGTGTTTTTCTAACGGATCTCTAAAAAACAAAACCATTTGTATCTTTCCTTCTGCAACCCGAGCAGCAATTTGTGCATCGCCGCCCAATGGACCAGAAAGTAATCTCTCCACTTCAATTCCTGCCTTTTCAACTTTCAAACCTGTTGTACCTGTAGCAACTAAATGAATTTTTTTTGATTCTAGAATTGATTTATGCTCATTTAAAAACTGAACCATTTCAGCTTTTTTTCCATCATGAGAAATAATTGCAATTTCCATTACTTATATTTTTGAAGTGTGATACTCTGCTAAACTAATAATAGGGTGACGTACAATTTTACCAAATTTTAAATTATACTCTGCTAAAACTTCTTTAATTTCATCACTCAAAAAATGTGCTATTGACCCTACAAAATAAATTTGTGTTGTTTTGCTTTCTTCAAACTGTAATATCTGATTTTCAACAAATTTACGCAATCCAGTTTTTATAATACCTTGTGCATAATCACTTGAGTTGTTTTCTATTAAAAACCTACCTACTTGAGCTAAATAAGTGTTCGGATTGTCTTTTTTATAGATGCTTTCTTTAATAAAATCAGCACTTAAATCATGTGTTTTTTCAAATTTTTTAGCAAAATCTTTAGGCATTCTATTGTAATAATATTCCCGTATTAGCTCTTTTCCATAATAATTTCCACTGGAAATATCCATAATAATATAACCTAATGAAGCTACTTTTTGATGTACTATTTTACCATCAAAATAACTACAATTCGAACCTGTTCCTAAAATACAAACAATGCCTGGCACATCTGTTCGCAAACATTTTACTGCTGCAATTGTATCTTCATATATTTCAATTTTAGCATTTTCAAAAATACTTTTAAAAATACCTTTTAAATTTGCACAAGCTGTTTTAGTACCACAACCCGCTCCATAAAAAAATATTTTTTCTACATGAAGTCTAATATCATTTAACTCTCTTTTAGAAACTATTCTGTTATGTATCGTTTTTTGAGCAAAAACTGCAGGGTTTAGCCCTGGAGTATCTATTTTAAAATGAGTTTCTCCCTTACTATTTAATGCAATCCAATTGGTTTTTGTTGAGCCACTATCTGCTACTAAAATCATATACTAATATTTAAGATTGTAAATGTAAAAAATGATGTGGAATAAAAAATGACATTTATTGAAATTTATGCTACGTTTTATTCTACTATAAAATTTCATTTTTCACTCTAAGATTGATAGAAGTGCTAGTTCATAACTTTGCATACCAAAACCTGCAATAATACCCATAACATTTGGTGCAATATACGATTGGTGTCTAAACTTTTCACGTGTATATATATTTGAAATATGTACCTCAATTACAGGTGTTTGAATAGATTTTACGGCATCGCCAATACCAACTGAAGTATGTGTATAAGCAGCTGCGTTTAATATAATTCCGTTATAATCAAAACCTACATCATGAAGCTTATCTATAATTTCTCCTTCAATATTTGATTGGAAATATTCTAATTCTACATTAGGAAATTTTTCTTGTAAAATTTTATAATACTCTTCAAAAGTAACATTCCCATAAATGTCTGGTTCTCTTCTACCTAATAAATTTAGGTTAGGTCCATTGATAATTATAATTTTCATAAATATTAAATTTAAACAGAAAAAGTGAGTTCTGTTTTCAAAAATACTATAATTTTACAAAAATCAATATTAATTATTACTGAAAATAATACCTATTTATTAATGAATTGGAATAATACGCTAGTTGATTATCAGCATTACTTAAAAATTGAACGGGGTTTATCCAAAAACTCCATCGATAGTTATAGTAATGATGTTAAAAAATTAATTCAATATTTAATAGATAATAACATAAGCCTTACCCCTATTTCTATTGGTGATGAAATGATTCAACAATTTATTTATCATATTTCAAAAAGCGTTAATGCTCGTACACAATCACGACAAATTTCAGGATTAAGAAATTTTTTTGATTATTTAATTTTTGAAGATTACCGAAAAGATAACCCAACCGATTTATTAGAATCTCCAAAAATTGGCAGAAAATTACCCGATACCTTATCGGAAAATGAAATTGAACAAATTATATCTCAAATTGATTTAAGTAAACCTGAAGGTGAAAGAAACAGAGCTATGCTAGAAACTTTATATGGTTGTGGTCTGC
Organism: Flavobacteriaceae bacterium; assembly: GCA_021648195.1. Lineage (GTDB taxonomy): Bacteria > Bacteroidota > Bacteroidia > Flavobacteriales > Flavobacteriaceae > Lutimonas. Next base: position 2,738 of record JAKITG010000138.1, read on the forward strand.
GAGTAAGTGAATTAATTAATTTAAAAATATCTGATCTCTTTTTTGAAGAAGGTTTTATACGGGTTATTGGCAAAGGTAATAAAGAGCGGTTTGTACCAATTAATTTATATACTATCAAAATCATTAATATTTATAGAAATCAAATTCGAACAAAAATTAAAATTCAAAAAGATTTTGAAGATATTATTTTTCTCAACCGAAGAGGGAAAATTCTCAGTCGAAATATGGTTTTTATTTTTTTAAAAAATTTGGTGCTACAGGCTGGAATTGATAAAAATGTGAGTCCGCATACTTTCAGGCACTCTTTTGCCACTCATTTATTAGAAAATGGTGCCGATTTGCGTGCCATACAACAAATGCTAGGACACGAAAGTATAACAACTACTGAAATTTATATGCATTTAGATAAAAGTTATTTAAAAGCTGTAGTTGAAAAATTTCATCCTAGGAAGAATTCTTAATTGCTAAGTATCTGTTAAAAAATAAGTCGTGCAGAATCGGGGCACCTGCCTGCCGGCCTTTAGATTAGCAAAGTAAAAAATATTAATTTTATTAAATTAAAATTTTCAAGCATAGCCTTAGTTACGGTTGTAAATTTTAACAAATAAAAACGGCTAAAGAACAAGCCGAAATGTATGAGTTATTTTTTAACAGATACTAAAATATAAGACTGCATTACTTTTTTATTTTTTCTATTCCAAAATCTATTCTTGATTCTTCATATTTTATGACTATAAATTTTGAACATACAATCATCAAACTCAAGTTAATATAATTCTCTTAAACTCAAAAAATGATTAACCGTTATAAAACAGTTAATCATTTTAAAATTTCTTATGACAAGTATTTACCCTAAATTAATTATACATCTTTTTTGGCTTCATCAATAATATTATCTGAGGCATTGGCAACATCATCTGTTACATCTTGAACTTTACCTATGGCTACACTGCCTGCATCTTTAACCGAACCTACAGCATCTCCTGTCACATCTTTTGCTTTATCAAAAGTATCGCCTGCTACATCGGCTACATCACCCGCTACATCTTGAACTTTATCTATGGCTACACTGCCTGCATCTTTAACCGAATCTACAGCATTACCTGCCAGATCTTTTGCCTTGTCAAAAGTATCGCCTGCTACATCGGCTACATCTTCTGCAACATCTTTGGCTGTTCCAAACATATTTTTAAAAAAACTTAATATTCCCATGGTAAAAAAATTTATATTATTATTGAAAAAAATTATTTAATAGAATTGTAAACTTACTCTTTTTAAATTGAAAATTTTAATTTATTTTATACGCTATCCTTAAAAGGAATGATTGAATCTTTTTAATCAATTACGAGTACATTTTTTTTCTCAACTCTTTAATCTTTTTATCATCAAGATACTCGTCAAAAGTCATATATCTATCGATTACACCTTTGGGTGTGATTTCAATAATTCTATTGGCTACAGTTTGTGCAAACTCATGATCGTGTGTTGAAAATAGTACTGTTCCTTTATAGTTTTTTAATGCATTATTAAATGCCTGAATTGATTCTAAATCTAAATGATTTGTAGGTTCGTTTATCAATAAAACATTGGCTCTAGTCATCATCATACGCGATAACATACAACGTACTTTTTCACCTCCTGAAAGTACATTGCTACTTTTTAATGCCTCATCACCACTAAATATCATTTTACCTAAAAACCCTCTAATATTTACTTCTTCGCGTTCTTCTTCGGTTTTTGCATACTGACGTAACCAATCAACCAAACTTAAATTATTATTAAAAAATTCGGAATTTTCAATAGGCAAATAGGCTTGTGTTGTAGTCACACCCCATTTAAAATCGCCACTATCTGGCTTATCATTTTCCACTAAAATTTCGTAAAATGCAGTGGCTGCTCTTGGGTATCTTGATAAGATGAATACTTTATCTCCTTTAGATAAATTGATGTCAATATTTTTAAATACATCTTCTCCATCAATTGATTTTGATAAATTTTCAACATTTAATATCTGATCTCCAGCAATACGGTCTTGATCAAAAATAATTGCAGGATATCTTCTGCTTGAAGGCTTTATATCTTCAATATTTAATTTTTCAATCATCTTCTTTCTACTTGTTGCTTGTTTTGACTTTGCAACATTTGCAGAAAATCTTCTGATAAATTCTTCTAATTCTTTCTTCTTTTCTTCGGCTTTTTTGTTATGTTGAGCTTTTTGTTTTGCTGCCAATTGACTTGACTCATACCAAAAAGTATAGTTTCCTGAATACTGATTAATCTTACTAAAATCTATATCAGATATATGTGTACAAACAGCATCTAAAAAGTGACGGTCATGCGATACTACAATCACTGTATTCTCAAAATTTGCTAAAAAATGTTCTAACCAAGAAATTGTTTCAAAATCTAAATCATTTGTTGGCTCATCCATAATTAATACATCAGGGTTTCCAAATAAAGCCTGAGCTATTAAAATTCGAACTTTAGATTTACCATCTAAGTCTTTCATCAAAGTATAGTGCATATCATCTTTAATCCCTACAGATGAAAGTAAACTTGCAGCCTCACTTTCGGCAGCCCAACCACCCATTTCTTCAAAATCTACACCTAATTCCCCTGCTTTTACACCATCTTCTTCCGAGAAATCGGGTTTGGCATAAATAGTATCTAATTCTTTCTTTAAGTCGTACAATGGCTTATTACCAATTAATACGGTTTCTAAAACAGGAAAATCATCAAAAGCAAAATGATCTTGAGATAAAACCGACATTCGTTTTCCTTTTTCTAAACTTACCGAACCCGAAGTGGGATCAAATTCTCCTGAAAGGATTTTTAAAAAAGTTGA
>JAKITG010000139.1 GCA_021648195.1 Flavobacteriaceae bacterium
TGTTTTTAATTTTTGAGAATTAAGGACATTTTTTAGAAAAACCATCTCAATACATCGTGTCGTATTTTGGGCTTTCCCTAAATTATAGGAGAATATCTTGATTGGAGACTTTACGACCTGGCACTAAGTAAGATATAATATGTGCTTTCCGAATAACTAATATTCTTAATATATAATTACTATTTCACTTAAATAAAAACTAAACTAAATATAGAACAAGTTAAGAGAACTTAATTAAACTTGGAGTATCTAATTTTAACTAAATCTGACTTTTAATCTAATCTAATATAATATTAAAATTGAGGTAAAAATGTATATAATTGGCATTCACGATGGTCATAATTCTACAATTAGTCTTTTAGACGATGGAATTATTAAAAATGTACTACAGGAGGAAAGGTTAAAAAATGAGAAAAACTATTTTGGCTTTCCAGAATTATCCTTCGAGAAAATTTTAATAATGAATAATCTGAAAATTGAAGATATAAGTACCTTTGTTTTTACAGGAAATCATTTAGCACATCCATTTGATAAAAATGGATTGTTAAGAAGATATGCTAGTAGTTTTTCAATAAAAGAGCGAGCTAAATATGTACTGAAGAAAACATTTGTATATAGCATCTATAAACGCAAAAGAAAGAATGCTCGGATTCAACCTTTACTTGAAAGAGGAATTGACGTAAGCAAAATTCATTTTGTTGAACATCATTTGTGTCATGCTTCAACTGCTTATTATGGATGCCCATGGGTAGATTATGAAGAAAAAACCCTTATTCTTACTCAAGATGGTTCGGGGGATGGATTATCTGGAACAGTAAGTATTGGTCAAAGAGGGAAAATTGAGAGACTAGCTTCAATAAACAAAGATGATTCACTTGGGAGAATATATGCTACTGTTACATTTATGTTAGGTATGGTTCCATTAGAGCATGAATATAAACTTATGGGCATGGCTCCATACTCACCTCATGCTGGTAAGTTTAGATCTTATAAGGTTTTCAAGGATTTACTTTGCTTTGATGAAAAGAATCCGCTTGTTTGGAGAAGAAACAAACAATTACCAGCAATGCAAAATATATATCCATACCTTAGGAAGAAGACGGAGTTACATCGATTTGACTGGATTGCTGCAGGTATTCAGCAATTTACTGAGGAAATGTTAGTAAAGTGGGTGAAAAATTGTATTAAGCAAACTGGTATTAAAAAAATAGTTCTTTCCGGGGGTACATTCATGAATGTAAAAGCTAACCAAAGAATCTCGGAATTACCAGAAGTGGAAAAATTATTTATATTTCCTTCGTGTGGAGATGAATCTAATGCTATCGGAGCTGCTTACTACTCATACTTTACGAAAAACATAAAAAAACAATCCAAAGGTATTAGTAATCTATATTTAGGTCCGGACGAAACTGGTGATGAAAATACACTGACAGCAATTACTGAATTAAAAAATAAAAATAGTGTTAATTTTGATTTTATGTTAATGAATGATATAGAAACAAGAATTGCAGAATTATTGAGTGAAAATCACATTGTAGCTAGATGTAAAGGCCAAATGGAATTTGGTGCTAGAGCATTAGGTAATAGATCAATTTTGTCAGATGCTTCAGATTTGGAAAAAATTAGTGTAATAAATAACATGATAAAGAAGCGTGATTTTTGGATGCCGTTTGCACCTGTAATACTAAGAGAGAGGTGTGACGATTATGTTATAAATCATAAAAATATTGATGCTTCATTTATGATGATTACTTTGAATTCCACTAGTAGATATAAAGAGTTTATCGGTGGAGTTCAGCAAGTAGATTTGACAGCTAGACCACAGATTATTGATGAAAATCACAATAAAAATTATTACAAAATATTAAAAAAGTTTGAATCATTAACGGGAAAAGGTGTTCTAGTAAATACATCTTTTAATTTACATGGTCTTCCTATTGTTTATGGACCGAAAGAAGCTTTATATGTCTTTGAAAACTCGGGTCTCAATTATTTAGCTGTTGGCAATTATTTAGTTTGGAAAATCTAGGGTTTTTAGATAAATATGTTTAACTTAATTTCAAAAGTTCTTTCTGGATTGTTTTTTCGCTGAAATTTTTTATGCTATCAACGTTTTTTTAGTATGAAAATAATAGCATTAGTAAATTAGTATTTATAAAACCAAGGTAATAAACTCAATTATACAATCATTTTGCAAAACTTAGTAAAACAAAAATGAAAATACTAGTAGATATTGGTCATCCAGCACATGTCCACTATTTCCGTAATTTTATTAAAATTATGGAAAAAAGAAAACATAGTGTAACTGTTTTTGCACGTGATAGAGAAGTTGTATTTGATTTATTAAGTAAATATTCTATTAAATTTATTAACAGAGGCAAAGGTAGGAATTCAAAATTTGGTAAAATTATTTATATGTTTAAAACATCACTTTTTATAGTCATGAAATCCATCAAATTCAACCCAGATATTTTTTTAAGTTTTAGTTCACCATATGCTGCACAAGCTTCATTTCTTTTAAGAAAGCCACATATTACAATAAATGATACAGAACATGCAGATAGAAACAATAAATTATTTGTTTATCCGTTCACGGATATAGTTTTAACGCCTTTTTGTTTTTTTAATAATTTAGGTCGAAAACAAATCCGTTTTAATTGTATAGTCGAATCTCTATATTTACATTCCGAATTTTATCAACCAGATAGTTTGGTTTATAATACTCTTAAGATAAAAAATGGCATCAAGTATGCAATAATAAGACTTGTAGGTTGGAATGCTCATCATGACTTTGGGCAAAGTGGGTTAGATGTTTCAACAATACACAAAATTGTTAGAATACTTAAAAAGAATAATTATGTTGTTTTTATTTCTTCAGAAATGGTTTTAGATGATTCTTTAAAAGAATATGAATTGTCTATTCCATCTGAAAAAATGCATGATGTTCTCTATTTTTCATCAATATTTATTGGAGAAAGTGGAACAATGGCTTCTGAAAGTGTATACTTTGGTAAACCAACTATTTACGTTAATAGCTTACCATTAATGGGATACTTAAAATTGGAAAGTGATGCTAAATTATTAAAACATTTTAGTTCACAGAATGGGGTTGTTGAATATGTTATGAAAACATTATCCGAAAAGAATTTTGAAGAAACTAACCTATATAGAAAAAATAGAATGATAAAGAATTTTATAAATCCTACTAAATTTCTTGTTTGGTTTATAGAAAACTACCCCAAAAGTGCCACAATAATGAAAGAAAATCCAGAATATCAAAACAGATTTAAGTGATTAGCTTTTTTTATTAATACTGGTAAAAGGTGGACTTGTCTGGGCAAAATGGAGTGTAATCTAAACGGACATAAGTTTAGCATAAGAGATAAAGTAGAAAGTAAATTTAATTTTGATTTTAAAACTACTCAAGATATAATTGATAACATTGAAAAACTCCCACCCAAAATAATGTTTACCATTCACCCGGAAAGATGGACTAACGATCCCATCCTTTGGACAAAACAAATACTTATACAAAACCTAAAAAATATTGTAAAGAGAATAATTGTAAAAAGTAATGGAAAGTAACACGTTGCAAGTTACTTGTAAGGGCTTCCCCCAAAAGGTAGACACCAAAAAAACGAAACGTATAAAAGAAAATTTTAGTCTATTGAGAGAATCTGAAACTGTTGAATTCAAGGTAGTGTGGCGCGATGAATTCATGAAAGCAATCAGTGCTTTTGCAACGCTTTTTGTTGGAGAAAGTGCAACAATGGCATCTGAATGTGCTGTTCTAGGAACTCAAGCAATTTATATTGATAATATTGGAAGAGGATATACATCTGAGCAAGAAAAACTATATGGACTTGTAAAAAACTTTACTGAAAGTGAAAATGATCAAATAGCTGCAATAGATTACGCAAGTAATTTATTAGATAATATAAATTTAAAAAAAGAAGCAATAATAAAAAGTAAATCACTACAGGCTGAAAAAATAAATTTAACAGATTTTTTACTTTGGTTTATTAAGAACTATCCTACAAGTGCAAAAATAATGAAAGAGAATCCAGGTTATCAAAATAGATTTAGATAGTATTTACAAGTACAAAGTACAATTCCGAGTATAAAACTACTCAACAGGTTATTGATAATATAGATAAACTCCCACCCATAATAATGTTTACTATTCACCCATAGTGCTGGACAACGAATAACCATACTTCGACAAAGTTCAGCAACCATTTCATTGTCGGTATAAAGAGAATGATAGTAGGTAGAAATTAACAGGGAGCGTAAAGTTTAGAAATAATTTCTATTTTAAACCGTCTTGCTAGTATTCTCATTTATTGTTAAATTGAAAATATTGAAAAAAGAAGAAGATAAAATCATGACATCTATTACATTGAACATCCCTAGAAACTATACAAAAATCTTAGATGATTTAAACGACAGTCTTTATGTAGAGGCACTGAATACAGTTGTTAAAAAAAAACTAAGGGAAAAGGAAAGAGAATTACGCGAAATAAGAAAGAAGCAAAAACGCTTTGAAGTAAAATATAACTGCCTATTTGAAGAATATGAGAAAATTATGGCAGATTCTATTAAGGCTCATGATGATTGGATTGCTTGGACTTATCTTAAAGAAAGGGAGAAACAAATTTTAGGTATAGTAAACAAAATAAAATTTCTCATATCTAAATAAATGAATATTTAAATTTAAAAAAATTTGATGATATTCTCCTTAATGTAGATTGTGTTGAATATATTGAAAAAGAACAACTCTCAAAGTTAAAAACAAAACTTTCGTTTATCGACTCATCTCAGCTTCATGTCAAAGAAATCCGCTTAGAAGGGAATTTAATCAGTTATAGTTATTACTGGTTGCGTTTGGATAATTCTTTAATAATTGGCTGGGATAATGCACCTCACCACCCCGAAATAAAAACATCTCCGCATCATAAACATATTGGCGGTAAAGTGGAATCTTCTATACAAACAAATTTAGAACAAGTTTTGAACTTTATAAGAGATTTTTTTGAATAGTAATTACAATTTCGATTTTGAAACTACTTCGCAGATTATAGATAAACTCCCACCCAAAATAATGTTTATGCCGTATGTAATGATTTGCCGCAATGTACTCTGAAAGATATACCGTTCCGTAGGAATCTTACAGATAGGTATCACTTTGTGAGAATGTTTACCCGGTGTAAATGGTCCTATTTTTTATTTCGCTGGGATAAGCCAGTTCCATATTCAAAAGAACTAATAATGTAGAATGCAAAGAATGTGGTTAAAAGGATAGAAATCAGAAGTCAGATAAACATAAGCTGAAAAAACGTACAGAAATTAAGTTTTAATTTATTGTTATTATTTGAGAAATAGAATAAAAAGTAATCTGCGTTTATGTAAAATAATTTTAATACTTGAAATAATCAAGAAATTGCAGTGATGCAGGGATAAAATAATTATTTCTCATTATGAATCTAAACATATGATAGTATAGAGTAATTCCTTAGTCAGACAAGGTCTTGTCTAATTTTTGTCTATCTCATTTATTTAATCCATAATTT
>JAKITG010000140.1 GCA_021648195.1 Flavobacteriaceae bacterium
TACAATGGAAGAGCGTTTTGGAGAAAGTAAGCATTTATTTACGGTTTTATCTTATGTTATGAACGGAATGCCATTAATTTATTCAGGACAAGAATATGATTTAAACCACAGATTAAAATTCTTTGAAAAAGATTCTATTCCCAAAACCAAAGAAAAAACTTGGTCTGTATTAGAAAAATTAGGAAAGTTAAAACAAGAGAATGAAGCACTGCATGGAGGGAAAGAAGCCGCATCTTATACTAGAATCAATACTGACAAAGATGAAACTATCTTAGCTTTTGTAAGGGTAAAAGGAGGTAATAAAATAATTTTTATTGCAAATTTATCTAATGAGTCTACATCATTTTCAATTCCTATAACCAATAATTTTAATGATTATATGAATAATTCAGAGTTTTCTTTAAAAGAAAATCAACAGGTTACTTTTAAACCTTGGGAGTATAAAATTTTGGTAGATTAACTATCAAAAAACCCGAACTTTAAGTTCGGGTTTTTTGTGGTACCTCCAGGAATCGAACCAGGGACACATGGATTTTCAGTCCATTGCTCTACCAACTGAGCTAAGGTACCAATTGCTTTTTGGCGGGTGCAAATATAATTTTAATTTTTATACAAAACCAAACAATTCATTAAAAAATCTATTGTACTTTTGTTTTTCGTTTTTTAAATAGATGAATTTAGTAATTGACATAGGAAATACAAGAGTTAAAATTGCCGTATTTAAAGAAGATGTAATGCTTAGTAACAATTCGTTTTCTTTAAAAGCCTTTCCAAATAATATTGAAAAAATTATACAAAAAAATATAATTGACTATGTTATTATTGCTTCAGTTGGAGATTTAAAAAAAGAATATATTAAGTTTTTTAATTCATCTGTAAAAGTTTTGATTTTAACTCATAAAACTAAAATTCCATTTAAAAACAAATATAAAACACCTCAAACTTTAGGAGTAGATAGAATTGCTTTGATTGTTGCTGCAGTAAAAAAATTTCCGAATAAAAATACACTTGTTATTGATGCAGGTTCTTGTATTACTTATGATTTTATAAACGATAAAAATGAATATTTTGGAGGTTCTATTTCTCCTGGAATTGAAATGAGATATAAATCATTAAATTCATATACTTCAAATTTACCAAATTTATCCATAATTGATAAGATTCCTAAAATAGGCAATTCAACTAAAAATGCCATTCATCTTGGAGTTTTAAATGGTGTTATCCTAGAAATTGAAGGTATTATTAGTCAATTTAAAGCAAAAAATGAAAAATTAACAATAGTTTTAACAGGAGGAGACACAATTTTCTTGGCAAGAAACATAAAAAGTAGCATATTTGCGAATCCAAATTTTTTGTTGGAAGGATTGAATAGCATTTTGATATATAATACAGACGTATGATAAAGAAAATAGTAGTATTTACTTTTCTTGTAATTTCAACTTATAGTTTTGCTCAAAGTACAAGCACGTCACCATATTCTTTTTTTGGAATTGGCGATCAAGAAAAAATAAAATCGGTTGAAGAATTTTCTATGGGGCTAATGGGAGGAACTATGGATAGTGAATACCAATTAAGCTTTACCAACCCTGCATCGTATGGGGCTTTACGTTTAACAACTTATGCTCTTTCGCTTGGAAACAGAGTTAATAGAATTGATGACGGATTAAACAAACAAGCTAGCTCAACCGTTTCTTTAAATTACCTAGCTTTAGGTTTTCCTATTAAAGAAAACCAAGGATTAGCAATGGGACTTCAATTAAACTCTGCTGTAGGTTATTCTCTTTTAGGAGAAATTTATGACAATGATATTTTAATAGAAAGTAATTTATTATCAGGTGATGGGGGTACCAATAGAGTTTTTCTTGGTTATGGATATAAATTACCTCATAATATAAGTCTAGGTATTGAAGTGGCATATATTTTTGGCGGCATAGATAATAGTATTTTAAACAGGCGTTTAAATGTTGAATTGGCAACTAAGTATCAAACAAAATCACATGTAAAAGGGCTTTCTTATAAGCTAGGTGCACAATATAATAAAGATATTTCTACCAATTTAAGGCTTAAATTAGGAACTACATTTGAATTGGGATATAATTTAAACGAGAAAGGAGATCAACGTTTATTTTCTTTAGACAATACTAATAGGGAAACGGTAATACCAAGAGAGATATTATCTGCTAATGACTTTGAAGCTACAATAAAATATCCATTAAAAACTATTTTAAGTGCAGGTGTTGGTCAAGAAAACAAATGGTTTGTGGGTACTGAATATTCATTTCAAGATGCTATAACGTTTAATGGAGGTATTTATAATAATAATACCGCTTATAATTATATTGATTCAAATGTAATATCATTTGGTGGATTTTATATTCCAAAATACAATTCAATATCAAATTACTGGCAAAGAATTATTTATAGGGCTGGTTTTAATTATAAAAAGCTTGGATTAGTAATTGATAACACTCAAATAAATGATTATGGCATGTCTTTTGGTGTTAGTTTACCGATGGGACTCCAGTTATCAAATATTAACTTTGGTTTTGAAATAGGAAGAAGGGGAACAACTGATAATAATTTAGTTGAAGAAAATTATTATAACTTTAAACTCAGTCTTTCTTTAAACGACAAATGGTTTAAAAAAAGAACAATAAATTAATAAAACAAAAAATACAAAGTATGAAAACAAAAATTACACTAATGACAATGGGATTGTTCCTTTTTTTAGGAACTTCTATACCTACTTATGCACAAGACAAGTATGGTAGCGAACCTGACAAATGTAAAACCAATCTTTCCATTTTTTATGAACATGCGAAAGTAGGCAACTATGAATCTGCTCAAGAGCCTTGGGAATGGTGTATAGAAAACTGCCCTACTTCTTCTAAAAATTTATATAAGTATGGCTTAAAAATGGCTGAATCTAGATATGACAAAGCTACAAGCGAAGATGAAAAGGCTAAAATAATTACCGAAATTAATGATCTTTACAAACTTCGTATAAAACATTTTCCTAGTAATTTAGGAAAAGTTTATAGCAATTGGGCTAATACATTATCAAAAATAGGAGGGTCAGAAGAAGATATTTATGACAAATTAACAAAAGCATTTAAAGCCGATCCTGCTAATATGAGTGTTAAAAATTTAGGAAAATTTTATCAAAAATTTACTGATAAAAACAAAGATTCAAATCCGCAATTAGTTTTTGACACCTACGATGATATTACAGAAGCTGTAGGTAAGAAAATGGATAAATATTCAAAAAAATTAGATGCAATCGTTACCAAGGAAACTAATGGTCAGTCTTTATCTAGTAAAGATAAAAAAACGAAAAGAACTGCTGAAATTAATTTAAAAGCTTTAGGGCAGATCGAAGGAGTTTTAGACAATACATTAAGTTCTGTTGCTACTTGCGAAAGATTAATTCCTTTATACACAAACTCTTTTGAAGCAAATAAAAGCAATGCAAAATGGTTAAAAAGAGCCGTTTCAAGGTTATATCAAAAAGAATGTACAGATGCTGCTTTATATCCAAAAATGGTTGAAGCTTATGTAAATGCAGCTCCTTCATCTGATGCATATGTGTTTTATGCTGGAATTTTAATGAAAAAAGGTAGTGAAAATAAAGCTATTGAATATTTTAACAAAGCAATAGCTTTAGAAACTGAAGCATATAAGAAAGCTAATCTTTATTATAAAATAGCAAGAATTATAAAAAGGAAAGGCGCTAAAAGTAGATCTAGAGATTATGCTTACAAAGCATTAAAACAAAAACCAAGTATGGGAAAAGCATACTTATTAATAGCAAGTTTGTATTATTCAAGTGCAAATTCATGTGGCACTGATGAAGTTTCAAAACGTATGGTATATGTTGCTGCTGCTGATAAAGCGAGAAAAGCAAAAGCCGTTGATCCAAGTATCACATCAACTGCCAATAAATATATCAAAAGTTATATGGGAAATGCTCCTTCAAAAAAATTAATTTTTACAGAAGGGCTAACTTCAGGAAGCTCTCATAAAGTTGGATGTTGGATTGGTGAAACTGTTAAAATTCCATAAATTAGCAAATGCCTAAAAATTCATACCACAAAACAATTTTAAACATTGCTACTATATTTTTAGTAGCAATGTTTTTTTCTTGTGGCAATGACTTAAAAGAAGTTGAAGATTTTTTAGCAGAAAAGAATTTACCTATTGGAGTTGTAAAAAATGTTTATTTAATTCATACTGACTCTGGAAGAGTAAAAACAAAATTAATTGCTCCTGTTATGAATGATTTTTCAAACAGAAAAAGTCATCCGTATACCGAATTCCCAAAAGGAATAAAAATTGTAAACTATAACAAACTAAATGATTCCGTTGTCATACTTGCCGACTACTCTATAAATTATACCAAAACAAGTATTTCGGAAGTAAAAAATAATGTGAATGTGATAAACTATGCCGATCATACTAAATTAATTACCAATCAGCTTTTTTGGGATGCAAATGAACACTATATTTATACAGAAAAAGAATTTACACTTATTACAAAAACAGATACAATACACGGCAAAGGTTTTGAATCTAACGAAGATTTGTCAAAACTAAATATGAAATCTATTCGCGGTACAATTTATGTTGATGAAAACCCTTAAACTATGAAAAAATTCTATATATTTATTGAATATGCTTATCTGCTTTTAGCAATTTTCCTTCTAGTAGAGGCATTTAGAAGTTGGAGTTTAAATCCACAAAAATCATACTTATATCTTGCTTTTTCTGCTGCTGCAGTTTTTATGTATTTTTTTAAAAAGAAATTTAGAAAAAAAATTGAAAATCACGACAAGAAAAATTAATAATGATTGTAGAAATTATCATCATATCCATTTCAATTTTACTTTCTGCTTTTTTTTCAGGAATGGAAATTGCCTTCGTATCGGCAAACAAAATGCATATTGAGCTTGAAAAGAAAAAAGAAAATTTTTTAGCAAAAACGCTAACAAAACTAACTCAAAATCCTTCAAAGTTTATTACCACCATGTTGATTGGTAATAATATTTCTTTAGTAATATATGGGTATTTAATGGGTGATTTATTATCTCGTTTTTTATCTCCATCCATTTCTAATGAGTTTATATTACTACTTCTTCAAACCTTAATTTCTACATTAATAATTTTAGTTACCGCCGAATTTTTACCAAAAACCATTTTTAGAATTTATGCCAATGAAACCTTAAAAATATTTGCTATTCCTGCTTATTTATTTTTTATTTTATTTTATTTTATTTCATCATTTATTATATCTATTTCCGATTTTGTTTTACGAGTTTTCTTTAATACTAAAGAAGATCAAGTTCAACTTGCTTTTAGTAAAGCAGAATTGGGAAATTATATTACCGAACAATTAGAATCTACAAATGAAGAAATAGATTCTGAAATTCAAATATTTCAAAATGCACTTGAATTTCACAATGTAAAGACAAGAGAAGCCATGATTCCTCGAACTGAAATTATTGCAGTTGATGTTCTAGAACCTTTAAAGGATTTAAAGCAGTTATTTATAAATAC
>JAKITG010000141.1 GCA_021648195.1 Flavobacteriaceae bacterium
GAAGTATTTGCGGTTAGAAACAAAGCCTTTGAATCCATCAATTTATCAAATAGCGCGACTTTACCATTGGCATTTACGCCCAGATCTGCAGGGCCTTTGCGCAAACCTCTAATAGATAATCCTGGAATGCCTTTTAAGAAGACATCTACTCCACGTGCTTTATCTACAAATGCATGTACATTATCAGCCGTTTCTTTGGTTGGTACTCCATCAAAAAAATTAAGTGTACCAATAGATGTTTCAACTATATCTGGAGTTGTGATTCCTACAGGAATTTCTGTGGTGTTTTTATAAGTTGCAATTTCAACCTTTTTGTGTTTGGTTTCTTTCTTTGCTTGTGTTTTCTTTTCACCTTCTGTACAGCTAGTAAAAAAAGCTAAAAGGATAAGTACTACTATAGATATTTTTAATTTTATCATTTTTTATAATTTATTAATTACTCTCTAAATTTTATAGAGAAAAAGTATGCAAAATTCGTTTAAAACAGCTTAATTAAACATCAAAAATCCGCAAAATAATTATATTTGCATTTCGTTAACATAGATTTAAACTTACGCAATGCAAATAATAAAAACTGCTTTTACAGATTTTGATATCTATAATGCTACCGTAGAAGACTGGCAATTACAATATAATATATTAAGTAAAAGTGATTTCAAGGCTGATTTAAACATGTTTACTGATACTCATTTTGCATTAAGTCGAATTTCGTTACAAGGGAAGTTGGTACATTCAGGTAAATCACCAGAAGAGCATAGAACTATAGTTATTCCAATAAACTATGAAGATAAATTTATATGGTATAATAAAGGATCTGGAGGAAATGAATTACTTGTTTTTAGAAAAGACTGCAAACTTGATGCTGTTACATTTAGTAATTTTGATGCGTATGTAATTTCAATTGAAAATAATTTTCTTGAAAATATTATTAATGAATTGGATTATAAAAATTGTAAAAATGCGTTTGTAGATTCTGAGCTAGAATTTTGCTTAACAAAAGTATTTGCTCAAAAATTTTACAAATTGGCTGATTATTTTATAAATGACTATATAAAAGATGTGAATTTTACCATAACCGATAGGAAAAAACACGATAAACTAGTAAATGAAATTATTATTGAAATACTAACTTATATTGAAAAAACTCCTATTAAGAAACCTATAAGGAATAAACATAAGAAAGAAATTGCTTTAAAGGAAGCTATAGAAATTATTGACAATAATCAAGGAAGTCTATATACTATTAAAGAGCTGAGTATTTTAACAAATGTAAGTGAACGTTCATTATTATATGCTTTTAAAGAGAAGTACAAGGTTTCTCCGAGTGAATATATTAAAGCATCAAGGCTTAATAAAGTGAAGAACGAATTATTTGCCTTAAAAGATGAAGATATTTCAATTGCTACAATTGCAGGCAAATATAATTTTTGGCATATGGGGCAATTTGCAAAAGATTTTAAAAAGCAGTTTGGGGTTTTGCCTTCGGAAGTTAAAAACAGTTCTTAAACTACATCCGTCAACTGACGGACTGAACCCAATAGGCTGTCCGAAAAAAATTGTGCTTTTGTTCATAGTTGAAGTGTTTTTGGAATGATAATTCAACTATACGAAAAAAGTCTGAATTATTCAGACTTTTTTTATCGGACAACAATAAATGAAATACTTAAAAAAGATGTTTTAGAAGGGCAATGGCCATTAGCAATGATTAAATATATTCGAAAATAAAAGGTATTAAACCCCAGGGCAAGCCCTGGACCCAATAATAGGAATCGACCCAAGGGTTGAGGTATTAACCAAGATCCCACTAGATACTGAAACAAGTTCAGTAGAGGAAGCGGGATTAGTTCGACTAACTAAAAAATTGAAATTAATTTTTTAGAGTCTCACGAATAAAAATAATGAAATTACAGGAATAAGAGTTTCCAATGGTAGCGTTAGGCATGCATGGTTTAAAAAACAATAATATCATGAAATCATCATATCAAATTTTGATACCCAAGAATAATGATTAATAAGCGAGCACCATGTGTTACCGCTAAAAAGTAAATTTTAAGCACATGAAACTAAAAATAATAATAATATTTAGTATTGCTATCAGTTTTGTTTTCTCTTGTAGCAAAATAACCACACAACATTACCAAATCGTTTTAAAAGGAGGTACAGTTTATTTAGGAGAAGGAGAGTCATCCACAATAACAGATATAGGCATAAATTCTGATACCATTGCTTTTATAGGAGAAATAGACAAAAAAAATGCAGATAAAATTATAGACGTAAAAGGATTGACTGTGGCCCCTGGGTTTATAGATATGCATGCGCATTTAGATCCTATTTTTAAATATCCGGATGCTAAAAGTCATATTACACAAGGAGTCACCTTAGCTTTGGGTGGCCCTGATGGTGGTGGTTTTTGGCCGTTTGGTAGTTATCTAGATTCATTATCTAAACAGAAAATAGGAATGAGCGTTGCTTATTTGGTTGGTCATAATCGTATTAGAAATGAAGTTATGGGTATGGAAAATAGAGCCCCTACTCCAAAAGAGCTTGTTGCGATGAAAAATATGGTAGAACAAGCAATGAAAGAAGGTGCTTTTGGTATATCAACAGGATTGAAATATTTACCAGGAGCCTTTTCAAATATTGATGAGGTTATTGAACTATCAAAATCTGTAAGTAAATATGAGGGTATTTATACATCTCATTTAAGAGAAGAAGGACTTGGCTTAATCAAAGGTGTATCAGAAGCTATTAAAATTGGAAAAGAAGCAGGAATACCAATTGTACTGACTCATCATAAAGTAATAGGGCATCCAATGTGGGGAAAAAGTGCTACAACTTTAGCAATGGTAGATTCTGCCCGGATAAAAGGTATAGATGTTATGATAGACCAATATCCATATACCGCTAGCTATACTAGTTTGTCAATATTAATTCCCTCTTGGGCAAGAGCAGGAGGGCAAAAAGAATTCATTAAAAGGACGCGAAAAGAAAAATTAAAAGATAGTATTCTAAAAGGTATTGAGTTTAATATTCTTAATGATAGAGGTGGAGGTGATTTAGATAGGGTACAATTGGCAAAAACACCTTGGAATCCTGATTTGTCGGGAAAAACTTTAAAATACTGGGCAGAGCAAGAAGGTTTAGAGCCTTCTGCAAAAAATGGCGCAAAATTGGTTTTAAAAGCTCAAATAGCAGGAGGAGGTACCGCTATTTACCATGCTATGAATGAGAAAGATGTACAACGTATTTTGAAACACCCTTTCACTATGATAGGGTCTGATGGAAAATTGACAGAACCTACTACTGATTCATGGCCTCACCCTAGATGGTATGGTACGTTCCCTAGAGTACTTGGGCATTATGTTCGTGATTTAAAGGTTATCGATTTGCCAACTGCTATTAAAAAAATGACATCATTGCCAGCAGACAGGCTTGGAATAAAAAAAAGAGGTCGGTTAAGAGTGGGTAATTACGCAGATATAACTGTTTTTGACGCAAATACAATTATAGATAAAGCTACATTTTTAAAGCCTCATCAATATTCCGTAGGGATTAAATATGTTTTTGTAAATGGAATTATAACTATTGATGATGGTGAATTTTTAAAAAGCGGAGGAGGTAGAGTACTCCGTAAATAATTTAATTTAAAAAAAAGAGCCTTTGAGAATGAAAAACAATAAATTTATATGATCGGAATAGTTGGAGGTGTTGGTCTCTATGCAGGAGTTGACCTTTTAAAAAAAATTTATGATAATACAATCGCAAAAACAGACCAAGACTACCTAGATACCCTATTGCTCTCATTATCTTCTAAAATACTGGATAGAACTGAATATTTGCTTAATAAGAATTTAGAAAACCCTGGATATGCAATAGCAACTGTTATTACTAATCTATACTTGGCAGGTGCAACAGTAGTTGGTATTCCTTGTAATACAGCACATTCTAAAGAAATATTTGGTGTTGTTAAGAGTGAGTTGAAATCAAAAAAACAGTCTATTAAGTTGCTTAGTATGATAGAAGAGACTACCACATTTATTTCTAAAAACTACCCAATTATTACAAAAGTAGGAATCCTATCTACAACAGGAACATTTAAAAGTAAAATATATAATAGTTCCTTAGAAGTAAACAATTATGAAGTAGTTCTTCCTCCATTAAATATGCAAGAGAACATAATACACCCTGCAATTTATGATCCTATTTATGGTATTAAATCTACCTCTAATAGTATTCATCCACAAGCCAGAGAAAATTTATTAAAAGGTATTTCATCCTTAAAAGAGCAAGGTGCCGAAATAGTAATTCTTGCATGTACAGAAATACCTTTAGCTATTACAGAAAAAGAAATAAATGGGCTTATAATTATTGACCCAACCAATATTCTTGCAAGGGCTATGTTAAGAGAATATTACCCTGAAAAATTAAAACCACTATAAATTTATGAAGAAGTATCTTTTAGTAGTAAGTCTGTTATTTAGTATTGTCAATACTATACAAAGGCAAGAAAGAGGTAGAATTAGAGATTTCGAAAATTAAACCCGGTATATTGACACCAGGAAAACTTAATGCCATTACAGATGTAAAAGGAGTTTCTGTTTGAGGCAACGGAAGAAGTAATCTATAACTCCATACTTACGACAGGCTTCTATTATACCTATCTCTTCTAAAATTGATAGTATTTCTAACTTCTGTTCTAAACTCCACTTCTTGTATTTCATATCTCAAATATATTAGTTTGAAATTTAAAATATCACTCCGACATTATTAGGGGCTAAACTAGTCGGCAATGGCGGATAAACCAAGATACCTCTTAAAAAAGTTGAATTAATTTACCCAACTAATTTTTATCAAACCACATAAACTGATAAGCTAATACCAAGGTATTAAAATCGGCTCCACTTCTTGTAATAAACCCATTGGTATAGGCAATTTTTAAACCATTATTTTTATTAATTCGGTATGCAAAAGCGAGTCCGAATCTACTGTTATTTTGAGTAACATCTTGTTCTACACCATTTATTTCAGTCTTCCCTCCAAATGTTTTTCCTGTAGATAATGCCAGCCAAATACCCGGCTTAAATATATAAGTAGCGTGCACTTGCACCCCAAATAAAGCTTTTTGCTTGTTAATATTTCCATTAAAAAAATCATTGTTTGTAGTAAAAAACCATGAATTCAAATGCCCTTCAAGAACAACTCTCTTAAAAGTATAAGAACCTGCTATACCTGTTTTAAACGACCATCTATTAGAGCCAATATTTAATAATTGACTCGAATTATAATTCCCTAAAGGCGCTCTTAATCTAAATACAACACCCAACTTAAATCGTTTCTGCATTTGTTTGAAATAATCTTGAGGTTTTAAAGGTTTTACACCTACCAGCAACAAAGACAGTCTAAAAAGAGGATCGGCAAAACCATTTCTAGTCACAGAAGTCTTTTCTTCATTTACCAAAGCATTATAATTACCTGTAGAATATGGTAATATCACGTCAAATTTGGCCAACTTATTGAAT